>NZ_CANSHK010000012.1:0-64493 GCF_947646745.1 uncultured Methylovirgula sp.
CGTCACGGTCGCGACGCCGACCGATGCGCTGCCGATCCACGCCGCGGCTCTCACGGCGATCATGACGCGTGTCTGCGACAGTGCTGAAAATCTTACCGAGATTCTTGCCGACAAGCGCAAGAATGTCGTCGTGATGGGGCCGGGGCTCGGCGTCGGCGAGGCGACGCGGCAACTGGTATTCACCGCTCTAGCGCAGCCGAGCCATCCGGATGAGCCGCGCGCGATCGTTCTCGATGCCGATGCGCTGACGAGCTTCGCCGGCGAGGCGGTGAAGCTCGCCGATGCGATCAAAGCCTCGGGCAAGGCCGTCGTGCTGACGCCGCACGACGGCGAATTCGCGCAATTGTTCGCTTCGAAAGAGGGTGAACTGCGCGACCATCCGCAGATCGAACTGCTTGCCTCGCCCTCGAAGCTCGATCGCACGCGCGCCGGCGCCGCTTTGATGGGCGCCGTGCTGCTGTTGAAAGGCGCCGACACCGTCGTCGCCGATCCCAACGGCCGCGCCTCGATCAATCACGGCGCGCCGCCCTGGCTTGCAACGGCTGGATCCGGCGATGTGCTGTCGGGGATCATCGGCGGCCTTCTGGCGCAAGCGATGCCGGCCTTCGAAGCGGCGAGCGCGGCGGCCTGGCTGCATGCGGCGGCAGCGCGCGACTTCGGCCCCGGCCTCATTGCCGAGGATATTCCCGAACATCTGCCGCCCGTGCTGCGCCGCCTGCTTGAGGGCGATCTCTAGCTCACCTCAAACCACGCCACCATCTCGCCCATCGGGGCATCGAGCGGCAGGAACTCGATCGCCCATTTGCCGCGATTGTCGGCGACGAAGGCGATATGTTTGGTATGTCCCGGCGGAACGATGACGGCATCGCGCCAGAAGGGATCCCAGCCATCGTCGAGATCGTGCAGAATCCGCAGCGCATGGCCATGCACACGCATCTGCTGCGCGGCCGTGCTTTTGTTGACGAGGCTGATCGTCGCCGGCGCATCGTGCTTGACTGCAAAGAGTGGCTCTTTGGCGAAGTCTTTCGCCGTGGCGCCGTTCAGGCTGAAGGGCGTTTTGCCGCCGCCGGCGACGGTGACTTGTACGTTCTTGGCATCCTGGAGCCGGATCTTCGTCGGCAGCCGCGGATTTTGCGGCAGCGATGCGATCGCCGGCATGCCTGTCCAAGCGGTGCCCTTGGTTTTGAAGATAATGAGCGGGCGATCCGACGCGCCGGGCTCGCGCAAAAGCAATCGCGCCCCGCCGGAAGCCGGCAGGTCGAACATCACATCGAATCGGGCGCCGGGCGCGACCGGCAGCAGATTGCCGCCCGGCGCGAAGGCCTCGCAAGGCTGACCGTCGACCGCCAGCACATGCGGGACCAGATTTTCGAAAACGACGAAAAAGAGACGCGCCGCGGCGGCGTTCAGCAGGCGCAGACGGACCCGGCTGCCGGGATTATGCGTCTCCTCGAGGGCCAGAACTTTGGAATCGATCGTCGCCAGCGACATGCCGGGTTGCGGCGGATCGGGGATTTGGCCCTTGGCGTCGAACTGCCAATCGGCAAGGATCGCGACAATGTCCTGGTCTGCCGGCGGCGGTGCCGCCTCGTCGACGATGAGGGCCCCGTAAAGACCGTGGCGGAGCAGATTGCCGGCATCCGGCGCGACGAAAGAGCGATAGCCGAAAAGCCCCGCATCGGGCGGCGTAAACCGATAATCCAAGCTCTGGCCGGGCAGGACCGGCTTCTGCGTCAGCGGCGCGACACCGTCCAAGGCGTTGGGCAGGCGTAGGCCCCAATTGGCGAGCGTCAGCGGCCGGTCGGTCTGGTTGACCAGCCGAATCGCCAGGTCGTCGCCGATCCTGCAGCGCAGCAACGGCCCCGGCGTCGTGCCGTCAAAACTGAGGATTTGGGTTTCGGCGCCCGGCGCCGGCAAGAGCCGCATCGCCGTCTTGCGCGCCGTGATCGCGCGCGGCGGCGCCAAAGGCAGCGCCGTCTCACCGGCACTCGCCGTTTCATGGGCAATCAGGGTTACAAGGGTCGTGCCGAGGAGCTGGCGGCGGGTGAGGATCATGCGAGGTCGGGCACCGGTGCGGCTTCTTGCTAGAGCGGGACGCGAAAAAGTGTCAGCGGTTTTTCGCAAAAATCCCGCTCTAAACTTTTAGAATCGATCACGTTTATGATTTCGGGTCGGTTCGATCCGAAATCATCGTGATCTAGAGCATCGGACCGAAAAGGGCGACGCGGTTTTTGGTCATTCGGGCGCGATTGGAAGATTTGGCCGCGCCGGCGGTCTCTAAGCGACGATCCGTTCCCCCGGGGGATCGGGCCGCGGGATCGGCCGCCAACACCTCACTTTTTTGCTGCGGCGGTTTTTGGGCATGCTATAGACGCGGCCCGAGCGGTGGGGACGCGGCGCGATTCAAGCGCGCGCGGGCGTGGCGGAACTGGTAGACGCGCCGGATTTAGGTTCCGGTGGTGAAAGCCGTGGGGGTTCGAGTCCCTCCGCCCGCACCAGCCGCACAATTTCTCGCGCCCTGTCCGAAGCTTAACGGCGCCGGCCGGCGGCGTTTTATTTTTAAGGCGGCGGCCGAAACGAAGAAGGTGGATGAGCCGATGCAAGTGACGGAAACACGCTCCGAGGGCCTGAAGCGCGAATATAAGGTCGTGCTGCCGGCGGACGACCTCGCCTCGCGGGTCGAGAGCCAGCTCAACGAAATCAAGGCCAAGGCGCGTATCAAAGGTTTCCGCCCCGGCAAGGTGCCGGTCGCGCATCTGCGCCGCCTTTATGGCCGCTCGATCATGGCCGAGGTGATGCAGGAGGCGGTCAACGACGCCAACCGCAAGATCGTCGAGGACAATGCGCTGCGGCTCGCCGGCGCACCGAAGATCGACCTGCCGAAGGATCAGGACGAACTGGAAAAAGCCTTCGAATCCAAGGCCGATCTTTCTTATGTTGTGGCGCTTGAAGTTTTGCCGAAAGTTGAAGTCGGCAGTTTCGACGACGTCGAGATCGAGCGTCTCGTCGCCGATATTCCCGAATCCGAGATCGACGCTGCGATCAAGACCATTGCCGAGCGAAACCGCCCGTTTACGCCGAAGGACGGCGAAGCCGTCGCCGAGACGGGCGACAAGGTGACGGTCGATTTCGTCGGCAAGGTTGGCGGCGAGGAATTCCAAGGCGGCAGCGCGCAGGATATCGACATCGTCCTTGGCTCCGGCTCCTTCATTCCCGGTTTCGAAGACCAGATCATCGGCATGAAGATCGGCGAGGAACGCACGGTCAATGTCACCTTCCCGGAGGCCTATTCGGAACCGACGCTCGCCGGCAAGCCGGCGGAATTCGCCGTGACGCTCAAAGCTGTCGCGGCGCCGGGCACGCTGGACATCAACGACGAGTTCGCCAAGGGGCTCGGCTTCGACGATTTGGAGAAGCTGCGCCAATCGATGCGGGCCTCGCTCGAACGCGAGGCGAGCCTCGTGTCGCGGCGCAAATGGAAGCGCGAGCTGCTCGACGCGCTCGACAGGAAATATTCGTTCGACCTGCCGGACGAGCTGGTCGAACAGGAGTTCAGCGCCATCTGGAGGCAGGCGGAGGCGGAACTGAAGGCCTCCGGCCGCACGCTCGCCGACGAAGGCACGACTGAGGAACAGGAGCGTGCCACTTATCGCCGGATCGCCGAGCGCCGGGTTCGCCTCGGCTTGGCCTTGGCCGAGATCGGTGACGTTGCCGGGGTTAAAGTGTCGGACGAGGAGGTCGCTCAAGCGCTTTTTGAGCGGGCGCGGCAATATCCCGGCATGGAAAAGCAATTCATCGAGTTCTATCGCAACAATGCCGAGCGGCTCGCTGAAATCCGTGGGCCCCTGTTCGAGGAAAAGGTGATCGACCACGTCCTGAGCCAATCCAAGGTGACCGACCGCCATGTCGGCAAGGATGAGCTTTTGACAGAGGTCGAGGCGGCCGAGAAGGCTGCCGAGGACGAAGCGCAGAAGGGCCTGGGGACAGCCCCGGCGGCTGCCGGTTAGCACCGCCCCTTGCCGTTGCGAAAGCGGCGGAAGCGATTATCTTCACAGCAAGGCCAGGAGCCGTGCTCAAGGCACAGAAAAGGTTGCACGATGCGCGATCGCGATCCCCTCGAGATTTACGACAACTACCTGATTCCTCAGGTCATCGAGAACACGAGCCGCGGCGAGCGCGGTTTCGACATCTATTCGCGCCTGCTGCGTGAGCGGATCATCTTTTTGACCGGCCCGGTCGAGGATCACATGGCCTCGGTCATCGTGGCGCAATTGCTGTTCCTCGAGGCGGAGAACCCGAAAAAAGAAATCTCGATGTATATCAATTCGCCGGGCGGCGTCGTGACCTCGGGGCTCGCCATCTACGATACGATGCAGTTCATCCGGCCGAAGGTTTCGACGCTTTGTATCGGCCAGGCGGCTTCGATGGGCTCGCTGTTGCTCGCCGGCGGCGAGGCGGGCATGCGCTATGCGCTGCCGAACGCCCGGATCATGGTCCATCAGCCCTCGGGCGGCTTCCAAGGCCAAGCATCGGACATCGTCCGCCACGCCGAGGACATCATGAAGGTGAAGCGCCGGCTGAACGAGATTTACGTCAGGCACACCGGCCGCGACTACGATACGATCGAGGCCACGCTGGACCGCGACCATTTCATGTCCGGCGAGGAGGCGAAGTCCTTCGGGATCGTCGACCAGGTGATCGAGAAGCGTCCGGACGAGACGTCAGCCGGCAAGGCGGCGGCTTAAGCGCGCCCTAGACCAAGGTCGGATCGACCGTTTCTGAAGCGGTGCGGGGGGCCGGCGTGGCCCTTTCGCCTGGCGGTTCAAACCTTGGCAACTTGGCCTTTGGCACATAGATTGCTGTTTGGTGACAAACCCGCCCATTTAACTGAATAAACGCAAATTGATGACACTATAAAGTCAGGTTGGCGCGCCTATGTGGCATAAAAGACTCGGTTAGCGCGTCAAATCTGGCCCGGGGCTTGATCCCGGGGCCTCGCCATGATGCACTTGCGTTTACCAAAACGACGCAGAAGGCGAGGGGCTTGGGGTCAAAAGGCAGGTTAGAGGTTCGCATTCGAGCTTTTGCCTGACGCCAGAAAACAGGGTCCGGCTTTGGTCTGGCCCATAAGGAGATAGGCCATGACGAAGGTCGGCGGCAGCGACTCGAAGAACACGCTCTACTGCTCTTTCTGCGGCAAGAGCCAGCACGAAGTCCGCAAGCTGATCGCAGGTCCGACGGTATTCATTTGCGATGAATGCGTCGAGCTGTGCATGGATATCATCCGCGAGGAAAACAAGTCCGCGCTGGTGAAGAGCCGCGACGGCATCCCGACGCCGAAGGAAATCTGCAAGGTCCTCGACGATTACGTCATCGGCCAGGCGCAGGCCAAGCGCGTGCTCTCGGTCGCGGTCCACAATCATTACAAGCGCTTGAACCACGCGACGAAGCACAATGACGTCGAGCTGGCGAAGTCGAACATCCTGCTGATCGGCCCGACCGGTTCCGGCAAGACGCTGCTGGCGCAGACGCTGGCGCGCATCCTCGACGTGCCGTTCACCATGGCCGATGCGACGACGCTCACCGAGGCCGGCTACGTCGGCGAGGACGTCGAGAACATCATCCTGAAGCTGCTGCAGGCCTCCGATTACAATGTCGAGCGGGCGCAGCGCGGCATCGTCTATATCGACGAGATCGACAAGATCTCGCGGAAGTCCGACAATCCGTCGATCACCCGCGACGTGTCCGGCGAAGGCGTCCAGCAGGCGCTTTTGAAGATCATGGAGGGCACCGTCGCGTCGGTGCCGCCGCAGGGCGGCCGCAAGCATCCGCAGCAGGAATTCCTGCAGGTGGACACGACCAACATCCTGTTCATCTGCGGCGGCGCTTTTGCTGGCCTCGAGAAGATCATCTCCGCGCGGGGTACGCAGACCTCGATCGGCTTCGGCGCGACGGTTCAGTCGCCGGATGAGCGCCGCACGGGCGACATCCTGCGCAAGGTCGAGCCGGAGGATCTGCTGAAATTCGGCCTTATCCCCGAATTCGTCGGCCGCCTGCCGGTTTTGGCGACGCTCGAGGATCTGGATGAGGAAGCGCTGAAGCGCATCCTGGTCGAACCGAAGAACGCGCTGGTCAAGCAATACCAGCGGCTGTTCGAGATGGAGAACACCGAGCTCACCTTCCAGGAAGAGGCGCTGAACGTCGTTGCCAAGAAGGCGATCGAACGGAAAACCGGCGCACGCGGTCTGCGCTCGATCATGGAATCGATCCTGCTCGATACCATGTTCGATCTGCCCGGCCTCGATAGCGTCGAGCAGGTGGTCATCGGAGCCGATGTGGTCGAGGGCAAGTCGCGCCCGCTCTATATCCACGCCGAGCGTACCGAGAAGAGTGCCACCAGCGCTTAAGCCTGACAATTGGGGTTGCGCGCGAGGACGATGCCGGGCGGCGTCGTCCTCGCATTGCGTCTTGTCGACGGTTTTTCCGTTGCGTTTGTTTTGCCTCAAGGCCGGAACAGGGCTTGTGCGGCAGGTTACGCGGTGCAGGTCTGATGCACCGTACCGCTTGAAAGCCGGGCAGTCTCACGCCATTTTGGAACCACGAAAGCCCTAAGGGGCGCTTCAGAATTGCGGAGTGTAGAACTGCGGGGTTGACTTGTACCAGCGCTGTAAAGGGCGCAAAATCGGGTTACGCGGGGATATGTCTCGAGTTCTGGCTTTGAACGAAAGTTCGGATAGGATTTAAGCGATGACCAACAAAAAGCGCGAGCCGGTGCCGCCCGGAAAGATCGAAACATATCCGGTCCTGCCGTTGCGTGACATCGTCGTTTTCCCGCATATGATCGTGCCGCTCTTCGTCGGCCGCGAAAAATCCATTCGCGCACTCGAAGAGGTGATGAAGGCTGACAAGCTCATCCTGCTTGCGACGCAGATCAATGCCTCTGACGACGATCCCAATCCCGATGCGATTTTCAAGACCGGGACGCTCGCGTCCGTCCTGCAATTGTTGAAACTGCCCGACGGCACGGTGAAGGTGCTGGTCGAGGGGCAGGTGCGGGCGCGCGTGCATGGCTATACCCGCACGGCCGATTATTACGAGGCCGAGGCCGAGGTGCTGGTCGACGATCCCACCGACAAGGTGGAGGTCGAAGCCTTGGCGCGTTCGGTGATGACAGAGTTCGAGTCCTATGTGAAGCTCAACAAGAAGGTCTCGCCGGAGGTGATCGCTGCGGTCAACCAGATCGACGACTTCTCCAAGCTCGCCGATACGGTCGCGTCGCATCTTGCGGTCAAGATTCTCGACAAGCAGGCGGTGCTGGAGACGAGCTCCGTCGCCAAGCGGCTGGAGAAATGCCTTGGCCTGATGGAAAGCGAAATCTCGATCCTGCAGGTCGAGAAGCGTATCCGCACGCGTGTCAAGCGCCAGATGGAGAAGACGCAGCGCGAATACTATCTCAACGAGCAGATGAAGGCGATCCAGAAGGAGCTCGGCGACGAGGACGGCAAGGACGACCTCTCCGAGATCGAGGAGCGCATCAAAGCGACGCGTCTCTCGAAGGAAGCGCGCGACAAGGCGACCGCCGAGCTGAAGAAGCTGCGGCAGATGTCGCCGATGTCGGCGGAGGCCACGGTCGTTCGCAATTACCTCGACTGGCTCTTGTCCATTCCGTGGAACAAGCGCAGCAAGGTGAAGAAGGACCTGACCGTCGCGGAAGAGATTCTCGACAGCGAGCACTTCGGCCTGGAGAAGGTCAAGGAGCGCATCGTCGAATATCTCGCCGTGCAGAGCCGCGCGAACAAGCTGACAGGTCCGATCCTGTGCCTCGTCGGGCCCCCCGGCGTCGGCAAGACCTCGCTCGGCAAGTCGATCGCCAAGGCGACCGGACGCGAATTCGTCCGCATGTCGCTCGGCGGCGTGCGCGATGAAGCGGAGATCCGCGGGCATCGGCGCACCTATATCGGCTCGATGCCCGGCAAGATCATCCAGTCGATGCGCAAGGCCAAGACGTCCAACCCGCTCTTCCTGCTCGACGAGATCGACAAGATGGGCATGGACTTCCGCGGCGATCCGTCCTCGGCTTTGCTTGAGGTGCTGGATCCTGAGCAGAACGCGACGTTCAACGATCATTACCTCGAGGTCGACTACGACCTGTCGAACGTGATGTTCGTGACGACGGCGAATACGCTCAACATTCCGGCGCCGTTGATGGACCGCATGGAGATCATCCGCATCGCCGGCTATACGGAAGATGAGAAGATCGAGATCGCGCGCCGCCACTTGATCCCGGCGGCACTGAAGAAGCACGGTCTGGCACCGGTCGAGTGCGAGATCGAGCAGAGCGCGCTCGTGTCGATCATCCGCCGCTATACGCGCGAGGCAGGCGTCCGTAACCTCGAACGCGAGATTTCCAATGTCGCGCGCAAGGCGGTCAAGCAGATCGTCACCGGCAAGACGCTGGCGGTGAAGGTCACGGATGAGAACATCGGCGACTTCCTCGGCGTGCCGCGGTACCGGCACGGCGAGGCGGAGACGGAGGATCAGGTCGGCGTCGTCACCGGGCTCGCCTGGACGGAAGTCGGCGGCGAGCTCCTGACGATCGAAGGCGTCATGATGCCCGGCAAGGGCCGCATGACCGTCACCGGCAACCTGCGGGACGTGATGAAGGAATCGATCTCGGCGGCGGCGTCTTATGTCCGCTCGCGGGCGGTGGATTTCGGCATCGAGCCGCCCTTGTTCGACCGGCGCGACATCCACGTGCACGTGCCGGAAGGCGCGACGCCGAAGGATGGCCCCTCCGCCGGCGTGGCGATGGCGACCGCTATCGTCTCGACCTTGACCGGCATTCCCGTGCGGCGCGACGTCGCCATGACCGGCGAGATCACGTTGCGCGGTCGCGTCCTGCCGATCGGCGGCTTGAAGGAGAAGCTGCTGGCGGCGCTGCGCGGCGGCATGAAGAAGGTTCTGATCCCGGAGGAGAACGCCAAGGATCTGGCGGAAATTCCCGATGCGGTGAAGAACAATCTCGAGATCGTGCCGGTCTCGCGCATGGACGAGGTGCTGCGGCACGCGCTGGTGCGTCAGCCGGTGCCGATCGTGTGGGAAGAGGACGTGAAGCGGATCGAGACACCGGCCGTGCCGGGAGACGATGAGGCGTCGGGCCTGATCGCCCACTAAGTTCAGCCGCTTTCCAAAGACCGGGCCCGGAGCTTCTCCGGGCCCTTTTTGTGCCGGCCGGGCGGCTTAGATTTCCGGGCGGATTGTGTTAGACCGGCGCCGCGAGCATGGTCCGTACGGCGGTTCGGAACGTGCTTGGGATCGGGCGGTTAGCTCAGTTGGTAGAGCGTCTGCCTTACACGCAGAATGTCGGCGGTTCGAGCCCGTCACCGCCCACCACATTCAAGAATTAATCCTCTGCCGATGCGCCGATTGCGTCATGCGCGCGAAACGCTATCCTGCCAGAATTGGGCGATATGTTCGGTGCGTCAGGGCGCAGGGGCAGAGGTCATGAAGAAGCAGGCCGGCTGGGAGTTGTTCGCAGATTTTCGCGGAATGAAGGCGTTTCGGGGCCTTTATGCCGGTCTCCTCCTGGGCGTCGGTTTTATGTTGCAGCCGGCCGCGGCGCATGCCGAAGAGATGAGTTTCCAGCTCGTTTCCGTCGGCGATCCCGGCCGATGCGGACGCAATTGCCCGGCGGTGATCGCCGCCGAAGGCGAGATCGCCGATTCGACGCCGGCACAATTTCTCGAGTTCGTGCGGGAGAATGTCGGCCAGGCCAATCTGCACGCGGTCATCTTCCTAAACTCGCCCGGCGGCAAGGTCGCAGCCTCGATGGAGCTGGGGCGGGCGTTTCGCCGAATCGGCGCAGCGGTCATCGTCGCGCAAGTCGATCCCAATAGCCCCGGGGGCGCCCGGTCGTTTATCGGCGGGCGCTGCCTGTCGGCCTGCGTCTATGCGCTGATCGGGGCGAAGAAGCGGGTCATCCCGCCGGAGAGCCTCGTCGGCATCCATCGCATGTTCGCTTACGTCGACGGTGTCGATGCGCGCGGCGACGAGGAACGCTACCGGCTCTACGACAACGGCACAATGCGCGCCGTGCTCTCGCATTATACCGGCATGATGGGCGTGAGCCCGGCGCTGATCACCATGGCCGAACACATTTCCTCCGACCGGATCCACATTCTGACGCGGCGGGAAATCGCGCGATACCGTCTCGGTTCCTCGCGTTTCTGAAGCGCTTTCAACAGGCGGTTCTGCGGGCTTGACTTGCCGGACCGCGTCCCTTATCCGGCATGTCTCCGCTGGATACGCGCGGTCCGCGGGGGAGTAGCTCAGCTGGTTAGAGCGCCGGCCTGTCACGCCGGAGGCCGCGGGTTCGAGCCCCGTCTCTCCCGCCATCAAATCAATGGCTTAGAGTTCGATCCTGCGGCGCGAGCCGCGAATTGCGCGTGGCACTTTTAGCTGCCCTTGGTTCTCTCGCTCCAGGGCCTCATGACCTGTCCGGCTTTGCCGCAATCCGAAGAAGGTCCGGGGCCTCAAAACCGGAAACTTTGACGGATAATCGAAACCCATCGAGCTCCTGCGCGTGATATAGAGTCAGCGAGGAGTTCGGTCCGATGGGCTCGCTCCAGTCTCTGGCAGCATCTGCGCGCACCGTCGTTTTGGCGGTCGTCCTCGCTTTTGCGCCGACGGCTTTACGAGCAGACCCCGGCTGCAGCATCCAAGATCTTGCGAATGCGATCGACAGCGCCTTCAATGCGGTTACGTCGAGCGCCTGCGACGAGACGGCGGCCACCGGTGCCGGGGTAGGCGTGGCGACCGCGCTCACCGGTGCATTGGCGGGTGTTGCGGCGGGCGCGGGGCAAGGATCGGTCGACGATTTTTGCAACGCGATCAGCAGCGCTTTAAATACGGCCGGCAACGTTCAAAACGACGCCGACGCTGCGCAACAGATTATCAACGATTCATCATCGGCTTTGTCTTCGATCGCCTCGTTTATTGGCGAAGCGGCGAGCGTGGGTATCGATCCGCTGAGCATGGCCGAATGTGCCTGTCAGGTCGAACAAGGGCTTGGACAGGCGGTCGCCGATCTCGGGGGCTGCGCCTGCGACGTTGCCGCCGCTCTGCTCGGTAGCTCCTGCAATTGCACGCCGCCGCCGACGCAAACGGCAAGCTGCGCATCGAATACGGCAGGTTGCGCCAGTTTCAGCGACAGCGATCCAGCGTGCCAAGGCGGCGGGCCTGGAAACGGCCCGATCATGATCACGCTCAACGATGGCACATCGCCGCCCGTGGTCCAGGTCAACGGCCCATCGGGGACGACGGTCACGCAATATGGCAGTACGGGTGCCTGCGCTTCGAGCTGGTCCTGTTTCTGCCCAAAGCCAATGCAGCCTGTTTGGGTCTGCAATGCTGCGCTCGACTACAATTGCCAAAACAATGGCGAGCGCATTTTCGCCTGCGTCTGTCCCGCGAACACGACCCCGGCCGGAGCCAGCACCGCCAATCCGTCCGGCAATCTGGTTAACGGCGTCAACGTCTGCATTTGCAACAACACCGGGCGCCCGGCCGAAGCCAATGGACCCGGCGGAAATCCCTGTCCCTCGTTGTTCCCGCCGCCATGTCCTCGCGGGGAGACTTATGGGCCGAGCGGCAAATGCGTCCCGGCTTGCGCGGCGGGCGAGATATTGCTCGCGGGGGGGACGTGCTGCGATCCTTCCCAGGCTTCATCCTGCGGGACTTGCTGTCCGAGCGGTCAAGTGCCCGATGCCGCGACTGGGGCGTGCGTGGCGACACCGCGCCTGCCTCAGCCTGGCCGGCCCCGGCCGCTGCGGTGATGTGATGAAGCCAGCCCCCCACGTCGTGCCCGTTCGCAAAAAGGCTGCTTCGCTTTGGGCGGTGGTTTGGCTCTCCGTCTTCGGAATAACGGGCTCTGCTTTCGCGCAACAGCCGCCACCCATACTGGCGCTGGGCAATGCGGCCGTCACCGGCTTTTCCGGCGCCATCCCGCCGGCGCAGATCGCGCCCGGCGCCGATCCGGCCGAAGAAACTTTCATCGACGAAAATGGCCCCGTGCTGCGCATCGTCGATCTTCAACACATGGGCGGCTTGCCCAACGCACAGCTCGTCAACGCGCCGAAACCGGTGAGCTGGTTTGCCAGTCAGATTGGTCAGGTGTTTGGCGTCGCCACCGACGATGCGGTGCTGCCAAACATTTATGTGGCGGCCAGTTCCGCTTATGGGCTGCCCATCGTCGTACGAGGGTCCGACAACCAGCCGCGGCACAGCAAGACCGGTGCGCCGGGCGCGACATTCATGCCGGGGCTTTGGGGTGCAGCAGCGGCCGGTGGCGGCCCTGGATCGATCTGGAAGATCGACGGCGTCACCGGCGCCGTCAGCCTCTTCGCCAATGTCACGCTCGATGGTCGGGCGAATTCCGGCGCGGCGCTCGGCGGTGTCGCTTACGACTCGCGATCCAAATCCTTGTTCGTCGCTGACCGCGAGACGGGTTTTATTCATCGCTTCAACATGTCCGGGGTCGAGATGGGCCGTTACGATCACGGCGTAACCGGACGTCAAGCCGTTGGCCTGCCGCCGGTTTCCTTCGATCCAACCAGGCGGCTCGATATCGCCCGTCCGCAGTTCGATAGCCGCGACTCTGCAACGTGGAATTACGCGCCGCCGCAACGCCGGATTTTTGGGCTCGCCGTTTTTAAAAACCGTCTCTATTACGCCGTCGCTGACGGTCTTCAAATTTGGTCGGTCAGCCTTGCGCCAGATGGGGCTTTCGGCCGTGACGCATCGATCGAGCTCGCGGTGCCGCCGGCCGCCGCGCAAAGCGAAATTTCAAAGATCACCTTCGACGAACAGGGCCGCATGTTTTTGGGCGAGCGGCCGGCCCCGACTGGCGCGTTTGATTTCGAGGCGCTGACACGGGAGGGAATCGGCCGCGTTCTGCGTTACGCGGCGGTCTCGACGGATCCTGACGGACATCCTGTTTGGCAACAGGAGCCGGACCAATATGCGATCGGCTTTCCGCTCCAACTCACAAATGGCAACGGCGGTGTCGCGATCGGCTACCGCTATGATGCCGACGGCAATATCAATTTCGCGTCGTGCGGCGGCTTTCTCTGGTCGACGGGCGAAGAGCTGCGCGAAACGGCGGACGCGGTGCTGAGAAAGCGTTTGAGCGCTCTGGGTGCGCTCGGTGTCGACGGACTGCAAGGCAATGAGACATGGCGGATCGAGCGGCATCACGAGCTGCCGCTCTATGCCTATTTCATCGATTACGACGACAGGTTCGACGATACGGCGGCGCGCGGCCATCTCGGCGATATTGCGATCGTGCGCGCCTGTACGCCGCGTGCCGAGGAAATCATCCTGCCTCACGGCTATGGGATCTCCGTGCCCATGGGGCCGCCGGGCGGATGCCCTGCCGGTCAAGTATGGGCGATTGATCTTGCCGCCTGCGTGCCCGGCAGTTGCCCTCCCCATCAGGTGTGGAACAGCGGCGCGAATACCTGCTCGCCGGGCGGATGTCCGCCTGGGCAAGTGTGGAATCGTGTTACGCGCAATTGCCAGCCCGGAAATTGTCCGCCGGGCCAAATTCGCGACCGCCATACGCAAGAATGCACGCCCTGCTCAAGGCCCAATGTCCGCGTTGGCGGACAATGCTGCACACCGGCATCTCTCGTCGCCGCAGGCGGCCTCTGCCCGCCAGGCGGCGGCTGTCAGCCGGGAACCATTGCCATTGGCCCAAGCGGGTCCTGTTGCCCGAGCGGCCAAGTGTATAACGATCCGTCCGGTGCACAGGCCTGCTGTGCCGGCCCGCTCGTCAACGGCCGATGCCAGCCGCCGCCACCGCCGCCCATTTGCCCCACGTGCTGCGCGCCCGGCTATACGCAAACGGCAAGCGGCTGCTGCCTTGCTGGGCAAGTCACAAGCAGCGGCGTCTGCTGTCCCGCCGGACAAACGCCGCTTGGCGCCGCCTGCACGATAAAAATTCCCATCAAATTCCCGCCACCGAGCTGTTGTGCCGCGGGTTCCGTTCCCGTCGGGCCGAGCGGGAAATGCTGCCCGGTCGCCAATGTGACGACGGAAGGTCTGTGCTGTCCCGTCCCTGTCGATCCGACGAATCGCGGCTCCTGCCCGGCGCAGATTCAAAGCATCATCAAATGCGCGCAGGGCTATACCAAAATGCCTGACGGCTCGTGTTGCAGGAACGGACTCGTCAGCCGGGACGGGAAGAGCTGTGGCAGGCTCGTGTCACCGCCCCCACCGCCCCCACCACCACCGCCGCCCCGCATCGTGCGGACGCCGGTTCTGCCGTCCCCGGCGCCAAGCTGCGCCGCGCGCGGGAATTACGTCCGCGACTCGCGTCACGCCGGCCGCTGCATGCCTTGCACGCGCGGACGCTTTGCCAATGAAGATCACACCGCTTGCATTCGGCGGCCTCACGGCGGGCACGTGCTCCCGCCGCCGATTGCGGCCTGCGGTGCCAGATTCATTCGCAATCCGCGCAATCCCGGTAGCTGTATTGCCTGCCCGCGCGGCGAAGTCGCCAACCGCAGTCACACGGCTTGTATCCCGCCACGGCGCTACGGGCCGGTCTATGAGCCCGTGCCGCCGGTCTATGGGCCAGGACCTTATTATCCGGGCTTCGGACGGCCGCCACGTTTCTTCGGACCTCCCGGCGGCGGTTTTCACCCGGGCGGGGGATTCCGCGGCGGGGTGATGGTGCCGAGATAAAGCCGATGTGGAGAGACCCATGAAACGCCGAGCATTCGTCGTCGCTCTCGCAATTGCCGTCGTCCTGTTTGCGCCGCTTTCGCCAAGTCTTGTTTCGCCAAGTCTTGTTTCGGAAAGTCTTGCGCAGAACACGCAGGATGATCTCGACGCCGCGATTCACGATTATCTGGTGCGCCATCCGGAAGAACTCGGCGCCATCATTCACGCCTATCTCGTCAAGAACCCCGACGTACTGAAAGAGATGTTCGCCGAACTCATAAAACGGCGAGGCTCGACCGGTTTGAGGTCCAAGCCCGGCGCGCAGGCCGCTGTCGCCGACCACAGCGCCGATATCATTCGCAATTCCGCGCTGCTCTTTCATTCGCCGCGCCAGGTCACGCTCGGCAATCCGCAGGGCGATGTCACGCTGGTCGAGTTTTTCGATTATAATTGCGGTTATTGCAGACGCGCGCTCGTCGATATGATCGCGCTCCTCCATGACGACCCGAAGCTGAGAATCGTCTTGAAGGAGTTTCCGATTCTCGGGCCGGATTCGGGCGAAGCCGCGCGCGTTGCAGTGGCGTTGCGCATGCAGGATTCCGGCGGGCAAAAATATCTCGCCTTCCACGAAGCGCTTTTGGGTATGCCGGGGGTCGCGGGCAAAGAGAGAGCCCTCGCGGCGGCAAAGGATGCCGGCGCCGACATGGTGCGGTTGCAGCGAGATATGGACAGCGATGAGCCGGTCGAGACCGTCGCTGAAAATTTCCAGCTCGCAAAAGCGCTCGGCCTGCGCGGCACACCAGGGTATGTAATCGGCGAGCGCGTCGTGCCCGGTGCCGTCGGCGTCGCAGCGCTCAAGCGCCTGATCCAAGCCCAGCGCGCCGGGCATGGAACTTAGAGTGAGCCCATGCGCCTCAAGCAGCACGCGGCAGGCTGTGCCTTTCGGGCGCACCGGTTGATTTGACGGCAGGCAGACGCTATCGTCGCCGCGATGGTTCCCGTCGGGATCAAAAGGGAACGCGGTGCGGGCTTTCGCCTCAAGCCGCGGCTGCCCCCGCAACTGTAAGCGGCGAATCGCTTTCTTGTAGCCACTGGGCGTGTGTCCCGGGAAGGCGAAGGCGGTATCAAGCCGTGAGCCAGGAGACCTGCCATCGCCGGACGTCAGAGCGAGAGCGTCGAGCGGGGTGTCTCGGCGGGAGAAGAGGCGTTTTCGCGACCTCTTGAGCCATTCGCGATGACAGTGGACGTCAACGCGAAAGAATTCATCATGCTTACATTGCTGAAACGGCTGTTCACCGAGAGCGCGCCGGATCTCAAGGGTCGCCTCGTTTCGATCTATGCGCTTCTCGCCTTCTTGAACGTCGGCGCCTGGATTTGGGCCTTCATCGGCTTTTGGGACAAGCCGGCGCTGCTCGGCATTGCGCTTGTCGTTTACGGGCTTGGCCTGCGTCATGCGGTCGATGCCGATCATATTGCTGCCATCGATAATGTCACCCGCAAGCTGATGCAGATGAATCAGCGGCCGGTATCGGTCGGCTTTTTCTTTGCCATGGGCCATTCGCTCGTCATCGTCGTCGTCGCGGCGCTGGTTGCAGGTGCGGTCAGCCTGCTCGGCAAATTCCAGAGTTTCCAAGCTGCCGGCGGCACCGTCAGCACCGCGATCTCGTCGCTGTTCCTACTCGCCATTGCCGCGATGAACATCGTCATCTTCGTCTCGATCTACAAAAATTACCGGCGCGTGCGTGCCGGCGGCGCTTATGTCGAGGAGGATCTCGATGTTCTGCTCAACAATCGCGGCTTTCTCGCGCGGCTCTTCCGCCCGCTGTTCAAGCTGGTGACAAGAAGCTGGCACATGCTTCCCCTCGGCTTGCTGTTCGGTCTCGGCTTCGATACGGCGACCGAAATTGCGATGTTTGGCGTCTCCGCGGCGCAGGCGGCCAAGGGCGTGCCTTTCGCCGCGATCCTGGTGTTTCCGGTATTGTTCGCCGCCGGCATGTCGCTCGTTGATACGACCGACGGCGTCATGATGCTCGGCGCCTATGACTGGGCTTTCGTCAAGCCGATCCGCAAGCTCTATTACAATTTGACGATCACGCTGGTGTCGGTCGTTGTCGCGCTGCTGATCGGCGGCATCGAGGCGCTTGGGCTCATCGGCGACGAGTTCGGCTTGAAAGGCCAATTCTGGGATGTGATCGGCAAGCTGAACGATAATTTCAACAGTCTCGGCTTTGCCATCATCGGCATCTTCCTTGCCGCTTGGCTCATCTCCTACCTGATCTACAAGGCAAAAAAGCTCGATGATCTCGATCTCAAGCCGAAGCAAGCGGCCTGAGGCGCGGCGATCGAGACGCGGGATGCCTTATGACCAAAACCGCATCCCGCGCCTTTAGGCGAGACCATCGATGAGTCTCGCGAGCCATTTCGGCCTGACCGCGGCGGCGCTCTCCGTCGAGGCGGCCGTCGGCTATCCGGCGCTTTTGCTGCGCGCGGTCGGCCATCCGGTCACCTGGATCGGCGCTTTGATCGGCGCGACCGAAACACGGCTCAATCGTCAAACCTCGTCGCCGACGCGGCAAAAGTTTCTCGGTGCGGCGAGCCTCATTTTTTGGCTCGTCTGTACCGGCGCTTGCGGCGGTTTCGCCGTTTGGCTGTGCAGCCGGTCGATCCTTGGCGCCGTCATTCTCATGCTGGCGTCAAGCTTGCTGGCGCAGCGCGCGCTTTACGATCATGTCAAGGCGGTCGCAGACGCGCTGGAGCGGGATGGGCTCGCCGCGGGGCGCAAGGCGGTCGGGCGGATCGTCGGCCGCGACACGGCCGTGCTCGATGAGGCGGGCGTTGCGCGCGCCGCGATCGAAAGCCTCGCTGAGAATTTTTCCGATGCCGTCGTTGCGCCGGCTTTCTGGCTGGCGATCGGCGGGTTCGTCGGCATCCTGCTTTACAAGACGATCAACACGGCCGACAGCATGGTCGGCCATCGTTCGCCGCGTTTTGCGAATTTCGGCTGGGCATCGGCACGGCTTGATGATCTCGTCAATTTGCCGGCAGCACGGCTCGCCGCGCTGCTCGTCGCGCTCGCAGCGGCCTTCGGCGGCGTCGCCTCGGCCCGCGACGCGTGCCAAGCCGCTTGGCGTGATGCGCCGGAACATTTATCGCCGAATGCGGGCTGGCCGGAGGCCGCCATGGCCGGGGCGCTCGGCCTCAAACTCGGCGGACCGCGGCTCTATGGCAAAAGCGTCGTCGACGGCGCTTTCATGGGCAACGGCCGCGCAGCTGCGACCGCGCAGGATATCCGCCGCGCCCTGAAACTTTTCCGCCGCGTCGCGCTGTTACAGATTATTGCTTATGCAGCCTTGGCGCTGATCATTTGGCGAGGCTGAGCAGCCGGTCGAGATCGAGGCAACGCTCGAGATGCGCGGCCAATTTATCGAGCGTCCGCTCGACCTGGTCTTCATAGGCGAGGCGCGATTCGGCGCCAAATGCTTCAAGCCAAGCGCGGCGCTGATTATCGTCATTGAATAGCCCATGCATATAAGTGCCCGCGACGCGGCCATCAGCCGAACGGGCGCCCTCGTTACGGCCATCGACGAGCCGGTGCATCGGCCGTGCGCAATCAGGTCCTGAGGTGCGCCCGACATGCATTTCATAACCTTTGAACGGCGCATCACTGACGATTGCGTGGCCTTCGATGGCGAGCAAAGTCTTGTCGCCGCCCAGAATCGTTTCGACGTCGAGCAGGCCGAGGCCGGGTGTCTCGCCCGGCTCGCCTTCGATCCCATAAGGATCGGCGATCCGCCGGCCAAGCAATTGAAAGCCGCCGCAAAGGCCGAGCACGCTTTTGCCGCGACGGACATGCGCCTTGATGTCGATGTCCCAGCCTTCGGCGAGGAGCGCCATCATATCGGCGCGCGTCGCTTTCGAGCCGGGGAGGATGATCAAATCCGCATCGGCGGGCAGGGGCGTCCCGTGCCGGATCATCACCAGCGCGACGTCGGGCTCGGCGGCGAGCGGATCGAGATCGTCGAAATTGGCGATATGCGGCAGCACTGGCGTTACGATCTTGAGCGGCCGGCGTTCGCCGCTCGGCAGGAAGCGCTGGCGCGGCACTGTATCTTCGGCGGGCAATAGCGCCGCGTCGGCAAAATAGGGGACAAGGCCGAGCGCCGGCCAGCCGGAATGTTGTTCGATCGCTTTCATCCCGGCTTCGAACAGCGCCGCATCGCCGCGAAATTTGTTGATGATGATGCCGCGGATCAAAGCCGCATCGTCGGGATCGAGCACCAATTTCGTGCCGGCGACTTGCGCGATCACGCCGCCGCGGTCGATATCGCCGATCAGCACCACAGGGCAATCCGCCGCCCGCGCGAATCCCATATTGGCGATGTCATTGGCGCGCAGGTTGATTTCGGCCGGGCTGCCGGCGCCTTCGACGAGAACGAGATCGGCTTGTGCGGCAACGACAGCGAAACTCTCCAGCACGGCCGCGCGTAATTTCGGCTTCCAGCTTTGGTACTCTTGCGCCTTGGCCGTGCCGATCACGCGGCCTTGCGCGACGACCTGGGCGCCGATCTCGCTTTGCGGTTTCAGCAACACTGGATTCATATGCGCGCTCGGCACGACGCCGGCGGCGCGCGCCTGCAAGGCCTGGGCGCGGCCGATCTCGCCACCATCGACTGTGACGGCGGCATTGTTCGACATGTTCTGTGGTTTGAACGGCATGACCGACAGGCCGCGCCTGCGATAGGCGCGGGCGAGGCCGGCGACGATCAGCGATTTGCCGACGTCTGAGCCCGTGCCCTGAAACATCAGGCGCCGCGCCACCATCAGAACTCGATTCCGGCCTGGGCTTTGACGCCGGCATCGAAATGATGCTTGACCTGCGTCATCTCGGTTACGAGATCGGCGGCAGCGATCAAGGCCGGCGGCGCGTTGCGCCCGGTGACGATGACATGCAGGTCCGGCCGGCGCTGCGTCAGCGTTTCGACCACGGACTCGACCGGCAGATAATCGTAGCGCAAGGCGATGTTCAATTCATCGAGCACGACAAGTTTGATGGTGGCGTCGTTCATCAGCGCTTTCGCTTTCGCCCAGGCGGCTTCCGCGGCGGCGATATCGCGGGCGCGATCCTGCGTTTCCCAGGTAAAGCCTTCACCCATCGTATGCCAGGCGACGAGGTCGGCAAAACGCGCCTCAAGCACCTTGCGCTCGCCGCTGGTCCAAGCGCCTTTGATGAATTGTACGACCCCGACGCGCAAGCCATGCCCGAGCGCGCGCAGCAAAAGGCCGAAGGCCGCCGTCGATTTGCCCTTGCCGCGGCCGGTGTGGACGATCAACAGGCCCTTTTCGATCGTCTTCGACGCGACCTCGCGATCCTGCGCGGCCTTGCGTTTGCGCATCTTGTCTTTATGTCGCATGTCGTCTTCAGGCGCGTCTTGCGCGATCATCATGCCTTATCTCCAACGCGCGCGACGAAACGCGTTGTTTTGACAAGCCCGCCGCGCAATGGCAAGATATTGCGGACGGTCCTTCTTCGGAAGGGAAACAGGGAATGCGGTCGGAGCGTCCTGCTCGAAGCCGCAGCTGCCCCCGCAACTGTGAGCGGCGAGCAGCCACCTAAGGCCACTGGATCCTATCACGCGATCTGGGAAGGCGGGTGGCGATGTGTTGAGCCGCGAGCCAGGAGACCTACCGTCGCGCATTGACCGTTTCGCATCGGGCGGGGTGTCCCGGGGCGAATCCCGCAGCCTGCTGCGCTACGCTCCCGATTGGGCGCGCCGGTCCTTCCACCCCGCAGAATGCAGCGGAGCTTGAGATGGCGGCGCCCGATACCCATAAGATTCCGACGACGATCGTCACCGGCTTTCTCGGCGCCGGCAAGACAACGCTGATCCGTCATTTGCTTGAACAAGCGCACGGGCGCCGGCTGGCGCTGATTATCAATGAATTCGGCGATGTCGGCGTCGATGGCGAGATTTTGCGCGGCTGCGGCGTCGAATCCTGTCCCGAAGAAAATATCATCGAGCTCGCCAATGGCTGCATCTGCTGCACGGTGGCGGATGATTTCGTTCCTGCCATCGAGGCTTTGCTCAGTCGGGGCGAGAGGCCTGATCACATCATCATCGAAACCTCGGGATTGGCGCTGCCGAAACCCTTGGTGAAGGCCTTCGATTGGCCGACGATCCGTTCGCGTCTGACCGTCGATGGGGTGGTCGCCGTCGTCGACGGCGCCGCGGTTCTCTCCGGCACGTTCGCCGACGATCCGGAGCTTGTCGCGCAACAACGCGCTGCCGATCCGTCGCTCGATCACGACAATCCGCTCGAAGAAGTCTTCGAGGATCAGCTGCTTTGCGCCGATATGGTTGTGCTCAACAAAAGTGACTTGTTGTCTGCTGACGAGAAGGCACGGGCGCGCGCGCAGATCGGGGCTCTCTTGCCGCGCGCGGTCAAGATCGTCCTGACAAGCGAAGGCCGTGTCGATCCCGAACTGCTGCTCGGCCTGGAAGCGGCGGCCGAGGACGATATCGAAGCGCGCAAGTCGCATCACGATGACGAGCCGGAGCATGACCACGACGAATTCGAAAGTTTCGTCATCCATGTCGGCCCGCTCGCTGATCCGGAGCAGTTTATCGCCAAGCTCAGCGCGATTGCCGAGCAGCACGATGTGCTGCGGATGAAAGGATTTTTTGCGGTTGCCGACAAGCCGATGCGGCTTCTGATACAAGGCGTCGGGCGCCGCTTCCGCCAGCATTTCGACCGGCCGTGGCGCAGGGACGAACCACGTCACGGACAGCTCGTCGTCATCGGCGAGACGGGTCTTGATCGCGCCGCGATCGCCGCGGCTGTCGCCTAATCTCGATGCACCTTCTGCGCACCACAACGCGGACGATCGACGAGGCGGAGAGCGCTGTCGATCTCGGCCAGACGCCCGGGAAAATCGTCTTCCTGTCTTTTTCCGACAGTGACCTTGGGCTCGTGGCAGCCGCCCTTGAAGACCGCGCCGCTGACGACGTGCGCCTCGCTTCGCTGGCCTCGTTGCGCCATCCTTATTCGGTCGATCTTTATATCGAAACGGTCGTGGCGCAGGCGCGCTTCGTGCTCGTGCGGCTTCTCGGCGGGCTGGATTATTGGCGCTATGGCGCGCAGGAATTGGCTGCGGTGGCGCGCCGGCAGAAATTCGATCTCGCGCTCATACCGGGCGATGGCCGCGCCGATCCGCGGCTCGACGAACTCTCGACCCTGCCGGCCGACATGCTGCGCGCGATCGCCGGCGCCTTCGACAATGGCGGTGTCGGAAATCTTGTGCATCTCTTCGCCTGGATCGCGCGGCGTGGTGATGGGGCGACGGAGCCGCCGCCGGCGCCGCAGGGCGTGCCGGCCTTCGGGCTTTTCGCCGCCGCGTGCCGTGCGGGCGCGATCGAGGCGCCCCTCGCAATCATTGTTTTTTATCGCACCTATCTTCTCGCCGGCGATGTCGCACCGATCCTGGCCGTCGCCGACGCTTTGGCCGCACGTGGTCTGCGCGTGCTTGCGGCCTATGTGCCGAGCCTCAAGGACAGCGAGGCGGCGTCCTGGCTCATTGAGCTTCTCGCGCGCGAAAAACCCGATGTGATTCTCAACTCGACGGCTTTTGCGGCGCGCATGGACCAAGCGCAAAGCCCGCTCGAAACGGCTGATGCGCCCATCCTGCAGATGATTCATGCCAGCACGTCGCGCGCTGCCTGGGCCGCGGATATGCGTGGGCTTGGCGCGGCAGATCTCGCGATGAATGTGGTGTTGCCGGAGCTCGACGGGCGCATCATCACGCGGCCGATTTCCTTCAAGGAAGAAACCGAACGCAGCCCGGCGCTGCAATTCACCCGCATCATGCATCGGCCGGACCACGGGCGGATCGATTTCGTCGCCGATTTGGCTTGGGCCTGGGCACGATTGCGGCGGCTGCCGCGCAACGACCGGCGGCTCGCTTGCATCCTGTCCGATTATCCGGCCAAAGCTGGCCGAGCCGCCTATGCCGTCGGTCTCGATACGCCGGCAAGCCTCGCCGGAATTGCCGCGGAGCTCAAAGCGGCGGGCTACGACATCGCGACGCCCGACGATTGCGGCGTGTTCATTCGCGCCCTCGCAGAATCCGCGCCCATGGAAGCTTTTTCGCTCGATGATTATCGCGCGGTCTTTGAGGAATTGCCTGCATCCTTGCGCGACGCGATCGATGCGGCCTGGGGCGCGCCCGAGGCGGATTCGCATGTCGCGCAGAACGCCTTCCGTTTCCGCGCCCTGCGTCTCGGCAAGCTGATCGTGGCGATCCAGCCGGATCGCGGCGCGGTCGCGAACCGCAAGGGCGACTATCACGATGCGCGGCTGCCGCCGTCGCATTTTTATGTCGCCTTTTATCTGTGGCTGCGGCACGCCGAGCGGATCGATGCGATGATCCAGCTCGGCACGCATGGCACGCTCGAATGGCTGCCTGGCAAGGCGACGGCGCTCTCCGATGCTTGCGCGCCCGAAGCGCTGCTCGGTCCGGTGCCGTTGATCTATCCGTTCATCGTCAACAATCCCGGCGAGGCCGCGCAGGCCAAGCGCCGTGCCGGCGCCGTGATCGTCGGCCATTTGACGCCGCCGCTCGGGGCCGCCGGCGTCGGCGGCGATCTCGCTGAATTTGAGGCCTTGTTCGACGAATATGCCTCGGCGCAGCAGATGGACCCGAAGCGCGCTGCGCTCATCGCCGAGACCATTCTCGCCCGGGCGAGCGAGTCGGGGCTTGCGAGCGAGGGGGGCGTCGCCCTCGACATGCCGCAGGAGGAAGCGCTCGCCAAGCTCGACGCGTGGCTTTGCGACATCAAAGATATGCGTATCGCCCACGGCCTGCATACATTTGGCAAACCGCCGGCCGACGGCGCGCAGGTGCTGGCCGGGACGCAGGCCGACGCCGCCGCGCAAGCCCGGCTCGATGCGTCCGCCGCGCGCGAGATGGACGGGCTTGTTGCTGCGCTCGACGGCCGCTTTGTCGAGCCCGGGCCGTCCGGCGCGCCGGCGCGCGGGCGGCTCGATGTCCTGCCGACGGGACGCAATCTCGTCACCATCGATCCGCGCATGGTGCCGACGCGCACGGCGTTCGCGATCGGCCAGCGGGCCGCGGCGGCTTTGATCACGCGTCATCTTCAGGACCATGGCGATTGGCCGCGGCGCCTCGTGCTCGATCTCTGGGGCTCGGCGACCATGCGCACCGGCGGCGAGGAACTGGCGCAAATTTTCGCTTACCTTGGTGCGGTCCCGGTGTGGAACGCGGCTTCGGGCCGCGTGAGCGGCTTCACCATCCTGCCACCCGCAGCGCTCGATCATCCGCGCATCGATGTGACTTTGCGTCTTTCGGGCTTGTTCCGCGATGTGTTTCCAGCACAGATCGCTCTGATCGAGCAATTGATCGAAACGGTCGCGACGCTCGACGAATCTGCTGACGACAATCCGCTCGCCGCCGCGCGCGCGACCGGCGATGCCATGTTGCGTATCTTCGGTCCGCCTTCTGGCGCTTACGGCGTCGCGCTTGGGCGGATGCTGGCGGAAGATGCCGAGACCTCGCAAGACGATCTCGCCGCCGCTTATATTGCCGATAGCGGTCATGTCTTAGGGCGCGTCGAGCAGCAAGCCAAAGATGCCTTCCGCGCGCGCGTTGCCAGCGCCGATGCTTTTGTCCATATGCAGGATCTGCCCGGGCAGGATGTGCTCGATTCGAGCGCCTTCTTCGAGCACGAGGGCGGCTTCGCTGCGGCGGTAAAACAGGTCGGCGGCAAAGCCAGCCTTTATCATCTCGATGCGACGCGGGCGGAGACGCCGGTCGTGCGTGCCCTCGGCGAGGAAGTGGCGCGCGCGATCCGCGGTCGCGCCGCCAATCCCAAATGGATCGCCGGGCAGATGCAGCATGGCTATCGCGGCGCCGCGGAGATCGCCGAGACGATTGACAATCTCTTCGGCTTCGCGGTGACAAGTGGCCTCGTGACGCCGCGCCAATTCGATCTTGTCTTCGATGCGACGCTCGGCAATGACGCGGTGATCGACTTTCTGAGTGAGGCCAATCCCGAGGCGGGGCGCGCCATTGCGCAGCGTTTCGATCAGGCGATACGGCGCGGACTTTGGGCTTGCCGGCGCAATTCGGTTGCCATGCGTCTTGCAAAACTTTTGGAACCGGCATGAGCGGAACGCTTCGCAAAGGCTGGTGCCCCAGTGCGCTCCATCCAATGGCGAGCGGTGA
The DNA here is from genome assembly GCF_947646745.1 of uncultured Methylovirgula sp. NCBI lineage: Bacteria > Pseudomonadati > Pseudomonadota > Alphaproteobacteria > Hyphomicrobiales > Beijerinckiaceae > Methylovirgula > uncultured Methylovirgula sp. The sequence continues at coordinate 24,965 of NZ_CANSHK010000012.1, forward strand.
CGGGCTCATCGTGCGCCTGAGCTTGGATGACGGCATCGTTACGCCGGCGCTTGCACATCGGCTCGCGCATCTCGCTCGCCAATATGGCAATGGCCTGCTCGATCTTTCGAGCCGCGCCAATGTGCAATTGCGCGGCGTGACGGAAACGACTTTATCGGCCTTGCAGGCCGAATTGCGCGCGCTCGGGTTGCTTGAGACCGACGAAGCGCCGGCCGCCGCACGCAACATTCTCATAAGTCCTTTGGCCGGGATCGATCCCCAGGCCGTAGTCGATATCTGTCCTAGTGTGCACGCGCTGAGACAGCGGCTGCAGCACGACGACGCCTTGCGTCAGCTTCCTGCCAAATTCGGTTTCATTGTCGATGATGGCGGCGCGCTTTCGGTCGCGGGGGAGAAAGCGGACATCAGTTTCCTCGCCCGAGGCAGTACGGGTTCGGCGTATTTTCTGGTCAGCCTGGCTGGTCAACCGGTCGGCCGATGCGCCGCTGATGAGCTCGCCGGCGCAGCGCTGCGCATCTTGCGGGCATTCCTCCAATTGCGACGTGATACGGATCAACGGATGGCGGACCTCGTGCGCCACGTGAGCGTTGAGGCCGTTGCCGAACGAGCAGCGCTGACGAGGACGCCGAACGAGATCGGCGACCTCCCTTTGCCGCAGCCAATCGGTGCCTTTCGCGTCGGCGCCTACCATGTTTTGGGCGTCGGCATTCCGTTCGGACGGCTCGATGCCGCGGCGCTCGAACATCTGGCGGACGTTGCGGAGACAGGCCGCGGCACCTTGCGGCTGACGCCCTGGCGCGCGATCCTGATCACTGCCGCGGAGGCGCCTGATGCGGCGAAGCTTGCCGATTCCGGGCTGATCTTCACTGAAGGCGATCCGTTGCGGGCCGTGGCCGCGTGCCCCGGTGCGCCCGGCTGCGCCAGCGGCTCGACGCCAACGCACGATGACGCGCGCCGCCTTGCGCCGTTCGCACGGCAATTGAAAGAGCAGGGCATCGCCCTGCATGTCTCAGGCTGTGCCAAGGGTTGCGCCCATCCGAGCGCCGCGCCAGTGACATTCGTGGGCCGTGATGGGCGCTACGACCTTGTGCGCGACGGCGCGGCAGGCGATACCGCGATCGCCACCGGTTTCGAAGGCGATCAATTGACTCTCGTCTTGCAACAGCTTGTCGCGAAGGCCGACGCATGAGCTATTCTTATATCCGCGACGGCGCGGAAATTTATCGCCGCTCCTTCGCCATCATCCGCGCGGAGGCGGACCTCGCGCGATTCAGCACGGACGAGGAGCCCGTCGCGGTGCGCGTCGTCCACGCCAGCGGACAGGTCGAAGCCGCGCGGGATCTCGTATTTTCGCCGGATTTTGTAGGCGCGGCACGTCGGGCGCTCGAAGCCGGGGCGCCGATCCTCTGCGATGCCAAGATGATTGCCGGCGGCATCACCCGCGCGCGGCTTCCTGCCGAAAATCCGGTGATCTGCACGCTCGCCGATCCGGCCGTGCCCGGGCTGGCGGCGAAGATCGGCAATACGCGCTCGGCTGCGGCGCTCGATCTTTGGCGCGAGCATATTGCGGGCGCCGTCGTCGCCATCGGCAATGCGCCGACAGCCTTGTTCCATTTGCTCGAACTTTTCGAATCCGGGTGGCCTTTGCCGGCAGCCATTGTCGGCATGCCGGTCGGCTTCGTTGGCGCGGCCGAATCCAAGGAGGCTTTGATCGCGTTCGGGCGCGTGCCTTGTCTCATCGCGCGCGGGCGGCGCGGCGGCAGCGCAATGACCGTTGCCGCCATCAACGCGCTTGCGAGCACGAAAGAATGAGTGCGGGCAGGCTCATCGGCGTCGGACTTGGACCGGGCGATCCCGAGCTTTTGACCGTCAAGGCGGTCAAGGCCATCAAAGCGGCACCCGTCGTCGCCTTTTTTGCGAAGGCCGGACGGCGCGGCAATGCGCGTGAAATCGCCGATTGCTGGATTTCGCACGACCAGGTTGAAGTGCCGCTCTATTATCCGATGACGACCGAGACGCGGTTTGACAATCCCGTCTATGTCGCGACATTGCGCGCCTTCTATGAGGACGCATCCGCGACACTGGCCGCGCATCTCGAAGCCGGGCGCGATGTCGCTTTGCTCGCCGAGGGCGATCCGCTCTTCTACGGTTCCTTCATGCATATCTATATTCGGCTGCGCGAGGCGTTCGAAAGCACGATCATTCCCGGCGTTCCCGGCATGGCCGGCTGCTGGAGCGCGGCGGAGACCCCGATGACCTGGGGCGACGACGTTCTCATCGTCTTGCCGGCGACGCTGCCGGAAGACGAGATCGTGGCACGGCTTAAGCATTGTGACGCGGCCGTCATCATGAAACTCGGCGCCAATCTGCCCAAGGCGCGCGCCGCGGTCATCCGGGCCGGCCGGGCGGCGCGCGCGCTTTATGTCGAACGCGGCACGATGGCAGGCGAGAAAGTGGTGAGGCTCGCCGACAAGGCCGATGACACCGCGCCGTATTTTTCGCTGATCCTGGTTCCCGGCGAAGGGCGCCGGCCATGAGCGCGGGCCGCATTGACATCGTCGGCCTGGGGCCGGGTCCGCACGATCTGATGACCTTCGCGGCGGATGCCGTTGTCCGCGCCGCGAGCGATGTCGTCGGCTATGCGCCGTATATCGATCGCTTGCCCGCCTTGCCGGGGCAGATGCGCCACGCGAGCGACAATCGGGTCGAGCTCGAACGCGCACGCCGGGCGCTCGATCTCGCGCTCGGCGGCGCCCGCGTTGCGGTCGTCTCGGGCGGCGATCCCGGGGTCTTCGCCATGGCGGCTGCGGTCTTCGAAGCGGTTGAGCAGGGCGATCCGCGCTGGCGCACGCTCGACATCGAGGTTCATCCCGGGGTCTCGGCCATGCTGGCGGTTGCAGCGCGTCTTGGCGCGCCCTTGGGGCATGATTTCGCCGTGCTTTCGCTGTCCGATAATTTGAAGCCCTGGGACATGATCGCACGCCGGGTGATGGCCGCGGCAGAGGCTGATTTCGTCATGGCGTTCTATAATCCCGCCTCAAAGACGCGGCCGCATCTGATCCACGATGTTTTCAAACTGCTGCGTAGCGTGAAAGCGCCCGAGACTATCACTGTCTTCGCGCATGCCGTCAGCCGGCAAGACGAAAGAATCGACGTGACGACGCTCGCTGACGCCGACCCTTCCGTCGCCAATATGAGCACGCTGGTGCTCGTCGGTTCGAGCGAAACGCGTCGCGTGGCGCGCGGCAATGGCGGCTGCTGGATCTATTCGCCGCGCAGCTACGGAGCCTTGCGATGACGCAGCGTTTCGAGAAATTCGAGAAGAGCGTCGAGCGTTTCGAACGTGGGGACATCGGCGCTCTGCGGCCGGTTGATCATGAACACTTCGATGCCGAGCGTCCGCGCCGCGTCGAGCTTGGCAAGCGTCGCGGCGCCGCCGCTGTTTTTCGTGACGAGGATTTCAACGCGCGCCCCGCGCATCAGCTTGACTTCGTCTTCGAAAGTGAAAGGCCCGCGCGCCAACAGAAGCTTTTGATGCGGCAAGTTCGGCGGCGGCGCCGGAGGATCGATCGCGCGAATGAGATAATCATGCTGCGGCGCTGCCTCGAAGGCGCCGATTTGCTGACGGCCGATCGTCAGAAACACGCGCCGTGGTTCGGCGCCAAGGGCACGCGCGGCGCTGGCCACGTCCGGGAATTCGCGCCAGCGGTCGCCGGGCTGGGGCGCCCAAGCCGGGCGCGTCAAGACCGCGAGGGGTACACCGGTTTCGCGCGCCGCGGCGACGGCATGCGCCGAGATCTGTTCGGCAAAGGGATGCGTCGCATCGATCAAGACGTCAACCGCGTGACGACGCAGATAATCGATCAGTCCATCGACGCCGCCGAAACCGCCGATGCGGTGGCGGACATTCGGCAGCACCGGCGCCTGGGTCCGCCCCGCAAGCGACAGGATCGGATCGTATTGCGGATCGCTCTCGAGCCGCACCGCCAGTGCATTGGCCTGCGTCGTACCGCCCAGGATAAGAACACGCTGCATGGCCTTAACGGTGCGTTCCATGAATAAGCCGACTATGACGAGGCCGATGCTGTCGCGTTGGCTCACGCTCATCGGCATTGGCGAAGACGGTCTCGCAGGCCTTTCTCCTGCCGCGAGACAGCTTTTGTCGCAAGCAAATTTCATCGCCGGCGGCGCGCGCCATTTGGCGCTGCTCGGGCCGACGAAGGCTGAGACCTTGGCGTGGCCGTCGCCGTTCGAGCGCGGCATCGCGGAGATCGCGGCGCGGCGCGGCACGCCGGTTTGCGTGCTGGCCTCGGGTGACCCGTTTTACTATGGCGTCGGCGCGACATTGGCGGAAAGCATCGATCCGGACGAGATGATCTGCCTGCCGGCACCATCGTCGCTCAGTCTGGCCGCCGCGCGCTTGGGCTGGCCGCTGCAAGACTGTGAGGTCGTCTCGCTGCATGGCCGTGCCTTCGAACGGATCATCCCGCATCTGCGCCCGAAAGCCCGCTTGCTGATCCTGTCCTGGGACGCAACGACGCCGGAAAAACTCGCGCGGTTTCTTGCCGCGCGTGGCCTCGGCGGTTCGCGGTTCATTGTACTGGAGTCGTTGGGTGGACCCCGTGAGCGCGTACGCGAAAGCAAGGCCGAGGCATTCGAGTCGGGTGAAGTTGCAGCGCTCAATCTCGTCGCGGTGGAGGTTGCCGCGGCGCAGGATACACTCTTCATTCCTCTGACGCCCGGCTTGCCGGATGATTGGTTCGAATCCGACGGGCAGTTGACGAAGCGCGAAATCCGTGCCGTCACGCTGTCGTCGCTGGCGCCGTGGCCCGGCGCATTGCTTTGGGATATTGGCGCCGGTGCCGGTTCGATTGGAATCGAATGGATGCTGTCACATCCGCGCAATCGGGCTATTGCTGTCGAGGTGCAGGCGGGGCGCGCCGAGCGTGTTGTCCGCAATGCGGCGGCGCTGGGCGTGCCCGATCTCGACGTACGGACGGGCGATGCGATGACCCTGATGCGGAAACTGCCCGAACCGGATGCGATCTTTGTCGGCGGCGGCGGTGGCGCGGTTATCGATGCGGCTTGGACTTGTCTTTCGGTGGGGCGCCGCTTTGTCGCCAATGCCGTCACGATCGAAACGCAATGGCTGCTCGCCGAGCGGCAGATGCAACATGGCGGCGAACTCGTCTCGCTCAGCATCGCGTATCCGCAAAACGTCGGCAGCTATCGGAGCTGGCGGCCGGCCATGCCGGTGGTGCAATGGGCGGTGACAAAATCATGATCGCCCTCGGTATCGGCTGCCGCCGCGGCGTTGCGAAAGATGAGGTCTTGGATATCGTGCGAGAGGCTTTGGTACGCGTCAATTTGGGCGGCGAAGCGATGGCGCTCTTCAGCGTCGAGGACAAGCATTCCGAGGCAGGGCTTCTTGCTGCGGCAGCAGAACTGCGTTTGCCGCTGACATTTTTGCCGCGGGCGGCGTTGCAGGACGTCGAGGCTTATATTGCAACACCGTCGCCTCATGCCGAAGCTGCATTGGGCCTTGCCTCGGTGTCGGAAGCCGCCGCGCTTGCCGGGGCAGGCGAGGGCGGCGTGCTGATCCTGCCGCGCATCGCCGGCGACGGTGTCACCTGCGCGGCCGCGCTGGGAGACGAACGATGACCATCCACTTCATCGGCGCCGGGCCGGGCGCGCCGGATCTTATCACCGTACGCGGCCGCGATCTCATCGCGCGTTGCAATATATGCCTTTACGCCGGCTCGCTGGTGCCGCGCGAATTGCTTGCTTATTGTCCGCCCGGCGCGCGCATCATCGATACCGCGCCCCTGGCGCTTGAAGCCATCGTCACCGAGTTCAAGCGCGCAGCGGATGCAGGCGAGGATGTCGCGCGGCTTCACTCCGGCGATCTCAGCATTTGGAGCGCGATGAGCGAGCAGTTGAGAGAGCTGGACGCGTTGGGCATTCCCTATACGGTAACGCCGGGGGTGCCGAGCTTTGCCGCCGCTGCAGCGCTCCTGCGACGCGAACTGACTTTGCCGGAAGTCGCGCAATCCCTCGTGCTGACGCGCACCGGCGGCCGCGCCTCCTCCATGCCGCCCAAGGAGACATTGACGAATTTCGCCGCGACGGGCACGACGCTCGCCATCCATCTCTCGATCCATGCGCTCGAACGCGTCGTCGAAGAGCTTTTGCCTTTTTATGGCGCGAGCTGCCCGGTTGCGATCGTCTATCGCGCGAGCTGGCCGGATGAGAAGGTGCTCGAGGCGGAATTGGGGACAATCTGCGCCGCGATCAACGAGGGGCGGCCTGAGCGTACGGCGCTGATCTTTGTCGGCCCCGCGCTTGCGACAAAGGATTTTCGCAACAGCGCGCTTTATGACATCGATTACCGCCGCCGCTTCCGCGGCGCGCAGTGAGACGCAGCGAGAATGACGAATTTCGACGAATTGCTTTTCGAGCCGGGGACGGTCTGGCTTGTCGGCGCCGGTCCCGGCGACCCAGGGCTTTTGACCCTGCATGCCGTGACCGGGCTCAAGCAGGCCGACGTCATCGTCCATGATGCGCTCGTCTCGGATCACGTTCTGTTGCTTGCGTCGCCGAAAGCGCGGCGCGAATTCGCCGGCAAGCGCGGCGGCCGGCCGTCGCATAGCCAGAGCGATATTTCACTGCGTCTCATCGCGCTCGCCAAAGAAGGATTGCGTGTGCTGCGGCTGAAGGGCGGCGACCCGTTCGTCTTCGGCCGCGGCGGCGAGGAGGCGCTGGCCTTGGCCGAGGCCGGCATCCGCTTTCGGATTGTGCCGGGCATAACGGCTGGGATCGGCGGTCTCGCTTATGTCGGCATTCCCGCAACGTCGCGCGAGACCAATCAAGCGCTTGTTCTCGTGGCCGGCCATCCTGCGGCAGACGGGGAGGATCGCGTCAATTGGGAGGCGCTTGGTGCGCTCGGCCAGCCGCTTGCGATCTATATGGGCTTGTCGCGCCTGCGCGAGATCGGCGCGCGCTTGATCGCCGGCGGGCTGGTGCCGGAAACAAGGCTGGCCATCGTGACCGACGCCTCTTTGCCGAGCCAAAACGTCGTCGAGACGACGCTCGCTGCGGCGATGGATCATTATAGGGAAGCGCATGCGTCGGCGCCGACGCTGGTCGTCGTCGGCGCGATCGTCGATCTGCGCCATGCTTTGCTCGCGAGCTTGATCTCGCCGTGAGGCCGCGCGGCCTCATCGTCGCGGCGCCGCGATCCGGCAGCGGCAAGACGACGTTGACGCTTGGCCTGATGCGCGCGCTCTGTCGGCGCGGGCTCACGGTCGCCGGCTTGAAATGCGGCCCCGATTATATCGATCCAGCCTTTCACGCCGCTGCGACCGGACGGCAAAGCTATAATCTCGATTCCTGGGCAATGCCGGCGCCCATGATGCAGACGCTGGCGATGCAGGTGTCAGAAAGCGCCGACCTCGTCATTTGCGAGGGCCTGATGGGCCTGTTCGACGGCGTGCCGTCCGCTGCGGGACGCAGCGGCGCGACCGCGGATATCGCCGGGGCCTTCGGTTGGCCGGTGCTTTTGCTGCTCGATGTGAGCGGCCAATCGCAGACGGCAGGCGCGCTTGCGCTCGGCTGCGCGCAGTTTGATCCGCGCGTCCAGATCGGCGGCGTCGTGCTCAACCGCGTCGGCAGCGACCGGCATCGAAACCTCGCCTCTGCTGCGATCGCCCAGGCCGGATTGCCGGTGCTCGGCGTGCTGCCGCGCTCGACAGACATTGTGTTGCCGGAACGCCATCTCGGCCTCGTCCAGGCGGGCGAGACCGATGGCCTTGAGGCGATGCTGGAAAAACTTGCTGATTTCATTGAAGCGCATGTCGATCTCGATGCGGTTCTCGCAATAGCGTCCGCATCGCCATGCGATCTGCAAGCTGGCAGCGTTCCATTCGCGCCGCCCGGGCAGCGGATTGCGATTGCGCGCGACGCGGCCTTTTCGTTTCTCTATCCGCATATCCTCGCCGCTTGGCGCGCGGCCGGCGCAGAACTTTATTTCTTCGCGCCGCTCGCCGACGAGGCACCTCCGGAATGTTGCGACGTGTGTTGGCTGCCCGGCGGCTATCCCGAGCTTCACGCCGGACGGCTTGCGCAAGCGGAGAATTTTCTCGCCGGTACGCGGCGCTTCGCCGCGACGCGGCCGGTGCATGGCGAATGCGGCGGCTATATGATTCTCGGCCGCGGTTTGATCGACGCCGGCGGCGAAAGGCACGCGATGCTGGGCCTGCTCGATCTCGTCACATCCTTCGCGACGCGTCGGCTGACGCTTGGCTATCGTGAAGCGCGGCTCGTCGGCGCGTGCGTGCTCGGTGCAGCTGGTGCGCGCTATCGCGGCCACGAGTTCCATTATGCGACGATCGCCGAGCCGGGGGAGGACGCGTCTTTTGCCGAAGTCATCGACGCCTATGGTTCACCGGCCAAATTCAGCGGCAGCCGCCGCGGCCGTGTGACCGGAAGCTTCTTTCATGTGATTGCGCCGGCGTGACCTTGCAGCGTTTCGGTGAGCCGCATCCAATCCGCCTCGTCGCCAGGAAGGCCGAAGCGCAGCCAGGTACGACGCTCCGGAAACGGCCTCGTCAGAATGCCGCGGCGGCCCAGCGCCTCAAACCATTGCGTCGCTTGTTGATGTTGCGCCAAGCGGAACAAAGCCGTGCCGCCGATGATGGCGAAACCGGCTGCCGTCAGCAAGGCATCGAGCCGCGCGGCCTGCCGCTCGAGCCGTATCACCGATTGCGTCAGCCATGACGTGTCGGCAAGTGCCGCTGTGGCGATCTCGATCGCGGGGCCGGAAACCGCCCAAGGGCCGAGTGCGGCGCGGAGCTTTTCCGCCACATCGAGGCCGGCAACGGCGAAACCGAGGCGCAGGCCGGCGAGGCCATAAGCCTTGCCGAACGAGCGCAGAACCAGGGCGCCGCGTTCGGGTAGAATTGGAACCAGGCTTGCGGACGGCCGCGTCACATCCATGAAGGCTTCATCGACGATCAGCAAGCCGCCGCGCCGTGCGAGGCGCGCCGCTATGCCCGCGAGACCCTGCGATGGAACAATGCGCCCGTCGGGATTATTCGGATTGACCACGATGGCGACATCGATGCCAGGTTCGATCAATTCGGCAATGTCTTGCGCAACGACGACTTCGGCATTGGCGGCATGCCAGACTGCCGGGTATTCCTGATAGCCAAATCCCAAGAGCGCGACGCGCTTTGCCGGGAAAAGCTTCGGCAACCATTGGATGATCGTCTGCGTGCCCGCGCCGGCGACGATGTGTTCGGCGCTTGTTGCACCATAAGCCTGGGCGGCCGCGGCTTGCAGCTGCGCCAGCGCGGCGGCGTCCGGCAGCCGCGTCAGCGCCTCGGCGGAAATGTCGTGAGCCGGGTAGGGAACGGGGTTGATGCCCGTCGAAAGATCGAGCCAGGGTGTCGGCGCGCCGGGGAATTGCAAGCGCGCGGCGCCAAGATCGCCGCCGTGATGAATGGCGGGGCTGGCAGTTTCGTCTGCCGTCCGCGCGGCCGGCGTCGATAATCTCGCGAAAGTGCCGGTCATTTATGTCTCGGGCTTGCGGATCAGATAGCTGTCCATGATCCAACCGTTGCGCGCCCGCCGCTCGGCGCGGATGGCCGCAATGTCGCTTGCGACCTCAGAGAGCCGGCCCGCGACGAGCACTTCCTCGTCCGTTCCCAGATAGGCCCCCCAATAGATCTGGAGATCACCGGCGAGTTTCGTAAAGGCCTGCTCTCCGTCGAGCAGAACGACGACACTGCCGCCGTCGTTCGAGGCGCCTTCGGTCAGTTTGCGGCCGGTCGTGATATGAACCGATTCGCCGATGCGGTTGAGCGGCACGCGGTGCCGCGCCGCCAAGGCCTGGATCGCGCTGATGCCGGGGATGACCTCATAGTCGAACGCCATTTCTGCTTGCGCATGAATTCGTTCGACGATCCGCAACGTACTATCGTAAAGCGCCGGGTCGCCCCAGACGAGAAAGCCGGCGCATTCGTTTTCGCCCACGTCCTCGCGCAGCAATCGGGTGTAATTCGCTTCGATTGCCGCGTGCCATTCGAGCACGTTGGCCTTGTAGTCGGAAAAATCCTCGCCGCGTCTTGGCACCTGCACTTCGACGAAACGATAGGCCCTGTCCTTGATGAAACGTGCGCAGATCTCGGTGCGCAATTGGCGCAGTGCGGCCTTCTCGGCGCCCTTGTCGGGAATGAAGAAAACGTCGACTTTGTTCAGCGCGCCGATGGCTTGGACCGTCATATAGTCCGGGTTGCCGGCGCCGATGCCGATGATGAAGATTTTTCGCATCCGCCGAACTTAGCCGATCTGGCGCGATGTTCAAACCGCGTCGGGATTTGCCGCGTCGGGATTGGCCGCGTCACGAATCGAGCGCTGCTTCGAGTCCCCGCGGATCGTCGGTGCCGAGGCGGATGACATCGCCCGATTGCAAACGCAGTTCGACGGCATCGAAACCCGAGACATTGTAAAGCCGCCAGCCGGGGCGCATCCGGATGCCGAAGCCGTTCCACCAATGGTTTTGCACGATCGCGGCGGATTGAATCGTGCTGCGCGCGATCCGATAGCGCCACAGGCCGGGTCCGAAATACCAAGACAATTCGCCAGGCTCGACGATGATCGTCAAAGACGAAAAAAGCCAGGCCATGACGATGAGAAGAGCGATGGCCAGAAGCGCCGGCCAAAGAACGCCGCGGCTGCCGAGCGCCACGCCGACAAAGGCAGCTGTGACAAGGCAAATGAGCAGCGTGGCGGTGCCCGATTGCCGGTGACGATAAGACTCGCTCATGATTTCCTCTGGCGATGAATGGCCCAAGGCCAAGCCGTCTCTTTGTCGCGCGCAGTATCACTCGGGTTCAAATGCTTGCGTGCTTCTATGCCACAAAGTCTGCGCGCCGATAACCTTGCGCATAAAGCAAAGCGGTGAGATCGCCATGATCGACGCGCGCCTGCGCTGCGGCGGCAACCGCCGGTTTGGCGTGGAATGCGACGCCCAATCCGGCTTCGGCCAGCATATCGAGATCATTGGCGCCGTCGCCGATCGCAAGGGTTTCGCTCGCCGAAAGGCCGCGTTCGCGGCGATAGCGTTCGAGCACCTCGCATTTCGCGGCACGGCCTAGAATGGGCTCTTCGATCTTGCCGTTCAATCGGCCGTTGGCTATGCCAAGCACATTCGCGAAGTGAGCGTCGAAGCCGATCCGCGGCGCGATGTCCTGGGTGAAGGCGGTGAAGCCGCCGGTGACGAGCACAGTGAAGGCGCCGTGGGCGCGCATGGTGCGCACGAGCGTCTGCGCGCCAGGCGTCAGGCTGATCCGTTCGGCAATGATTTGGCCAATCACACCCGCGTCGAGGCCCTTCAAGAGCGCCACGCGCTCGCGTAACGCCGGCTCGAAAGGGATGTCGCCCCGCATCGCTCGCGCGGTGATCGCGGCGATATGCGCCTTCAGCCCGGCGAAATCGGCGAGTTCGTCGAGGCATTCCTGTTCGATCATGGTCGAATCCATATCGGCAACGAGCAGTCGCTTGCGGCGCAAGGCCATGGGCTGGACGAAAAAGTCGATCGGCCGGCCCCCCAGCGCATCACGCACTTGCGCCAGGATCGCCGGCGTCACCGGCTCTGCGAAGATGACATCGGCGGCGATATTTTCGTCGAGCCATACGGGCTGTCGGACTTCGGGGAGAGATCGCGCCACACGTCGCAAAAGAACGTCATCGAGTGCCGCTAAAGCTGTGGGAGAGACAAGGGTGACGACGCTGAGCATGGCGGCTTTCAATAATTTCGCTTAGGCCGAACGGGGATAGGCCGATATCCGCGCGCCGGCGCAGTCCGGGCGGCAATCGCGCTTCCGCAATGCTCGGTTTTTTGCTTAAACTTCACCATAGCTAGCACGACAGGCCTTATTGCGGCATGGGGGCGGCGATGAAGTCAGGAGTCTGGGTTCGTCTTCTTGGGGCCGGCCTGATTTATCTTGGCCTTGCCAGCCTCGCGATCAGCCTCATCAATTTTATCAGCCATCCCTATTACGGCACGCAGATGGGGCCTGTCCTGGCCAATCTCGCGCTCACAATCGTGGTCAATCTGGCGCTGGCCTGGGCGGGTGCGGCGATTGTCTCCCGCCGCCCGTCGCGCCGCCATATCGTCGCGGCGATCGTCGTTCTGGTGTTGGCCGAAACCCTGTACAGCCTCGGAAGCTGGCACCGGGCCATCTACTTGTTTTTCTATGCGCCTGAAATCGTCGGCATACAGGTCTTTCGCCTGCTCCTGCTTCTGACGGCGCTCGTCTATCTTGTCGTGACGTGGCGGCGACCCGAATTCCAGCCGCAAGTCGCGGTCCCCCCGACGGAACCCGGCGCGACGCCGCATCGCGTTGTCGCCGCGAACATCGCCGACGGCCCCAATTGGCACGCTGATCTTCTCGCCTCGTTGCGGCAGACCGGCATGCAGGAAACGCCCCGCCGGCGTGTCTGGCCGTGGATTCTGGCGCTGTTCGCCGCGACTTTGTTCGCCGCTTTGCTTTCCAATCTCCTCACCGCCGTGATCGGCGATATCGAGCCGCGTGCACAGCAACTGATCTGGCTGATCTTCGGCCTGATCTATCTGCCGTTGATCGGGGCGCCCCTGGCGTTGATCCGCCGGCGGACGAGTCAGGTGCGCCAGCGAAGCGCCGAGATGGCCTTGCAGAAATCCGCTGCCAAACGGCCGATCTTCTACCTGCGCTCCTTCGCGCTCGACGATCAGGTCGGCCGGCCGTCGATCCTCGAACTCCTGTCCAACATCCAACCCGCCAACCCCGAGCAGGCGATGATCCGCGTCGCGCGGCGCTGTGGGCCAGTGCTGGCCATCGGCCGTCCCGGCGAACGCCTGCCGGCGCTGGGCGCGGCACGCTTCTATGTCTCGGACGATCTCTGGCAAGAGAAAGTCGCCGACGTCGCGACCGTGGCGCAACTCGTCGTCTGGGCAAGCGGTACGACCCAGGGCCTCGAATGGGAGATCACCCATCTCGTGCGGTCCCTGCCGCCGGAAAAGCTCATTCTTTGGCCGCACCCGCAACTCCTCGATCTCGATGCCAACGAACGCGAGGCGCAATGGCGCGGCTTTGTCGACGGTCTTGGAACTTTGTTCCCCAAGCCGCTGCCGAAGCCGCTGGGCAAGGTTCAATTCTTCGCCTTCGACAAGGATTTCACGCCGATTCCGTTCTCAGCTTGGCGGCTGACCGCCCAGGGCCGGCTCATGGCCTCGCTGCGCGCGCTGCTGCGCGGCAAGGATATTCCGCCATATGACACGGTCCACACCGCTCGGGCGCGGCTGCTCCGGCGCTTGATATTCGGAACAATCGGCGTCCTCGTCGCGATCCCGGCGCTTGGTTTTGCCTATCTGTTCGCGAATTACGTGCGGCCGCAGCCGCCTGAGCCGCTTGCCTGGAACCTTCTCGGCTCGGATCTTTTTGCCGATGAAGCCTATGTCACGCCATTCTCCGTCGATCAGATCCTTGCCAATTTTCAAAATACGATCGGCCAGCTTGACGGCAAATGGTTCGGGTCGAATTGGGAAGACCAAAAGCCCGGCGAATTTCCGCCATTGAAGCGCGCGGCGCAAAATTATGCGCGCCCCTATGAGTTGGCGCATGCCGATGCGCAAATCGAGCCGGTCTTTTACGGCAGGGGCCCCTATCTCGAGTTCGACGTGCATTCGGCCGCCGATGCGCAGACACTCGCGCAAAAGCTTCAGCCGCTGCGCGATGCGCTCAATGTCACAGCGCGGGATTGGCAGGGCGTTGCCGCGGAAACGAAGGGCTATTTCTATCCCGACCGAATGAGCGCGATCATTGCGGCGCGGCAGCAAATTCTCGATGCCGAAGCTGGCTTCCTGACATTCATGGCCGACCATCCCAATGCCTGGTCGGCAGCACGCGCCGCCGACGGCTCGACCAATTTGAGTTTCACGCAGGATACGCTACCCCTGGCACAGGGCTTTGTCGCGCGGCGCCGCGGTGGCGCCGCGGCTTTGGTTACGGCATTGAAATCTCCATATTGAAATCCCCTTGAGGCTGCTGCCATGCAACCACGGCTTTTCTTGCTCCTCGGCTTGATCGTCTTCGTGTCCCCGGCGCAGGCGTCGTCCTGCGGCAAAGACATCGACAAGGTTCAGCTTCAGGTCGACGCGCGGATCGACGCCATCGCCAAAACCGATCCCGGCGCGCGCGAATCGCGCGCCGCACTTCTGCATCACGAGCCGACGCCGGCCTCCATCGCGGCCGCCGAGCGCGGGTTGAAAGGGGATGCCAGAGTGCGGCGCGCGCTCGCGGCACTGAAACGGGCGCGCAGCGCCGAGGTGCGCGGCGATACCAAAGCCTGCGAAACGGCACTGGCCGATGCGCGCGCGGCTATCGCCAAACGATAGGCTCATCGCAAACTGCGATGATCAATCCGTCGGTGAACCATTGCGCGAGATAAGCCGCGGCGCGTCCGGCGATGGTCTCCGAATCGGCGGCATCGGAAAATTGCAGCAGCGTGCAGATTTCGCCGAAGCTTTTGCCCGCGATGGCTTCGCGGATCGCTAGCGCTTCGCCCGGCTCAAGCGCCCGATAGAGCGTCTGGGCGTCGCGATTGCGCCAGACGAGCAGAATTTCATCCTGCGCCTGATCGGGCGGCGGACAGGGCGTTTCGGCGGCAGCGGCCTCGAACGCTGCGGCAATGCCTTTGGCGAGCCGCAGGACTTCGGCACTCGGGTGAAACGAAAACCGCATTTGCGGCCATTGCTCGGGCGCGAGCGCGGCGAGCGTCGCGACCGTGCAGGCGGCGGCATCCGCGGCATCGAAGGCATCGGCCAGCGCCCGTTCGAGGCGCGCAAAATCGATCAGAATGCGGCTCGCATTCCAGGGCGGGTTGGCCTGCATGAAATCAGGGAGGTCGCGCGCATACCAGCGCGCATTGCGATGTCGCGACGGCGTGGCGCCGATATAGGCCTCTCTCAGCGCATCGAACGTCTCGTCGCCGATGGCGCTATGCAGTACCTTGAAGTCTTCGGCCAAAAAACCTGCGAGCCGCAGGTGATAGGCGTCGGCATAGATGCCGAAGCGGGCCTCGGATGTGAGCTGTTGAGACGTATTGATATCGGCAAGGATCGTCCGGTCTTCACTCAGAATCGCGGTTTGGAATCTCGTCTGCAGGGCGGCGAGAGTCATGCCACGGCCTCGACCGTCGAGACCGCGCCGGCAATGCCGCGGGCACGCTGCAACTCGGCCAGAAGCTCGGCAAAAGGCGGAAACTTGTCGTCACGCTCGATCATCACCGAGACAGGGCCGAAACGTCGCCAGGCCTCGGCAAAAAGCGCCCAGACCTCTTCGCTGACCGGTTCGTCATGCGTATCGATCTTATGCGTGCCATGGTCTTCGTGGCCGGCGAGATGGAATTGCACGACGCGATCGACGTCGATCGAACGCAAGAACGCGTGCGGGTCAAAACCGTGATTATAGCTGGACACGTAGACGTTGTTGACGTCGAGCAGCAGCCAGCAATCGGCACGCTTTGCGAGTTCACGGACGAAGGTCCATTCGTCCATCTCGGATTCGGCGAAGGTCACATAGCTCGAAACGTTTTCGATCGCGATGCGTCGGCCGAGGAAATCCTGGACCGCCGCGATCCGGCTGGCGACATGCGCCAGGGCTTCCTCGGTGTAAGGGATCGGCAGCAGATCGTGGAGATTGACGCCGTGAACGCCGGTCCAGCAAAGATGATCGGAAACGAATTGCGGTTGAAACCGGTCGGCAAGCGCTTTGAGCGCGGTGAGATAATCCATGTCGAGCGGTGCGGTCGAGGCGATCGACATGGAAACGCCGTGCATGACGATCGGATAGTCGGCGCGGATGCGTTCGAGCGCCGCGAGCGGCGGCCCGCCCTGCACCATATAATTTTCGGAGATGACTTCGAACCAATCGACCGGCGGCTGCGACTCGAAAATCTCGCGGTAATAGACAGGCCGCAGACCAAGGCCGAATCCGAGAGACGAGGGCTTTTGCATCATTGGCTCCGCTTTTGCGGGCGCCCGCGGCTCGGGCCGCGAGCGCCCTGAACTTGCGAGTCTTAGCTGAGATGTCCGCCGAGCTTCAGGCAGGCGTGCTTGGATTTCTCAAAGAGGAAGCCCTGGCCCTTGCAAGAATTCTGACCCTTGCAGGAATTGCTGGCCGTTTTGCAATCGCTCTGACCCTTGCAGGCATTGACGCCATAACAATGCACCTTGCCGGCGGCGAAAGCGGGGCTCGGCGCCAAAGTCGTGCCAGTGATCGCGAGCGCCACCGCGGCCGCAGCGATGCTGCCGCCGGAAACAAACGTCATCTTCATAGAATTCTCCCTCAGAGATTGCCCCTGGAAACAGGTGGCCCTGGCGCTGCTGCGCCAAGAGGGTGTTCGGGCGAAAGGGCGGCGCTGTTACAGGCTTCACGCAGCAGTGAAGGAAAGTTTTCGGCATGAGCGGCGGCGCGAAGCTGCGCGTCAAATGAGCACGGGTGGAAAAATCGGCTTCCACAGGGCGCTCGCCGCTCCGGCAAATGCGCCGTTCTCACGCGCTTCCCGAGGATGTTGCGAGGCAAAAGGCTCTGTTGCGGCGCACACTCGAAGCCTTTGCCAAATCCCCAAATTTGTGTTGAGCGCCATGACTTTTGCTCTTATTCATGCGCCATCCGCGACGGCGCTGGCAGGATGCGCAGAATTTTGCGCGCCCGCTCGGCGTTTTCTCGAGTCTTTACTCGATGATCGAATTTTCCAGCCGGGTTGCCGGCCGGGAAAACGGGCGCGAGGGGGTCCGCCGGCGCGGGCCTGCCCAAAAAAGAACCACGAAGCATTTGTCCTTCCTTGGGCAAAGGCGGCATCTGAGATTTGGAGACATAGACGATGAGTAATAAGCCGCGGAGCCCCGGCCGCCATTTCCTGCAAATTCCCGGCCCGACGCCGATCCCGGAGCGCGTCCTGCGCGCCATCGACATGCCGGTCATCGACCATCGCGGGCCGGAGTTTCAAAAGCTCTCCAAGCGGGTGCTCGAAAAGGTCAAGACGGTTTTCCAGACCAAGAACCCGGTCATCATTTTCCCGTCCTCGGGCACCGGCGGCTGGGAAGCTGCCCTCGTCAATACGCTCTCGCCCGGCGACCGGGTCCTGATGTTCGAGACCGGCCAGTTCGCGACGCTCTGGAATGTCATGGCGAAGAGCCTCGGCTTGAAGCCCGAGTTCATCGAATCCGATTGGCGCATCGGCGCCGATCCGGCCCAGATCAAGGAGCGTCTGAAGGCCGATAAGAACCACGAGATCAAGGCGGTTTGCGTCGTCCATAACGAGACGGCCAGCGGCACGACCTCGCCGGTCCAGGAAATTCGTCAGGTGCTCGACGAGCTCAAGCATCCGGCGCTGTTCTTCGTCGATGCGATTTCGTCGCTCGGCTCGATCGACCTGAAGCATGATGAATGGGGCATCGACGTCACCATCGCCGGCTCGCAGAAGGGCCTGATGCTGCCGCCGGGCCTCGGCTTCAACGCGATCAGCCAGAAGGCGCTCGAAGCCTCGAAGAAGTCGGGCTTTGCGAAGTCTTACTGGTCGTGGGCCGACATGCTCAACGCCAATACGAGCGGGTTCTTCCCCTATACGCCGGCGACGAACCTGCTCTACGGCCTCGATGTCGCGCTCGATATGCTCGAAGAAGAGGGCTACGACCGTGTCTTCGCCCGGCACAAGCGTCACGCCGAGGCGACCCGCCGCGCCGTTACGGCCTGGGGCCTCGAAGTGCTCTGCAAGGACCCGAAATATTATTCGCCGGTCGTGACCTCGGTCCTGCTGCCGCCGGGCCATGACGCCGATGCCTTCCGCGCCACGGTGCTCGAGCATTTCGACATGTCGCTCGGCACTGGCCTTGGCCGCGTCGCGGGCAAGGTGTTCCGCATCGGCCATGTCGGCGACACCAACGATCTCACGATCCTCGGCGCCCTGAGCGGTGTCGAAATGGGTCTTGAGCTCGCCGGTATTCCGCACAAGAAGGGCGGCGCCCAGGCGGCGCTCAACTACCTCGCCGAACAGGCGCGCAATCCGTCGCACAAGCTTGTGGCGGCCGAATAATTTGTGTTTTGCGGGCGGCCCTGGGCCGCCCGCAATTTATGCGGCGCTTCATCCATCGCATGAAGAGAGCCCGTGGGCGTTCAGACCGAAAATCAGGACGAGATTTTCGCCTTCCTCGCGAAGCCCGCGACCTATGGCCTTGCTGATTCAGCCAAAAATTCAATAAAGCGCATCGAGACCCATGGCGCCGTGGTGTTTCTGGCCGGCGCCGATGCCTACAAAGTCAAGCGCGCCGTTTTCTTTCCTTTCATGGATTTCTCGACGCTCGAAAGGCGCCGCGTCGCCTGCGAAAACGAAATCCGTGTCAACCAGCCGAACGCGCCCGAGATCTATCTCGAAACGCTGCCGATCCGCCGCACGGACGCAGGGCTTCGGCTTGGCGGTCGCTCGGGCGCGATTGTCGAATGGATCGTTCACAGCCGCCGTTTCGACGAGGATCAGACGCTCGACAAGCTTGCCGCGCGCCATGCGATCGACCTTTCGATTGCGGCGCGGCTTGCCGAAAGTGTGGCCGCAGCGCATGCGCGCGCGCCACGCCGGACTCTCGAAACGGCACGGCGGTTTTATGAATGGATGACCGGCACGCTCGACGGTCTCGCGGCCGCGGCCACCTTCGCGCCGGACGACGTCGCGCCGCTTCGCGCAAATTTTGAGGCGGCCTATTCGGCCGTTGCGCCATTGCTCGAAGCGCGCGAAGCGCAAGGCAAGGTCCGCCTTTGTCACGGCGACCTGCATTTGCGCAATATTGTCCTGCAAAACGGCAGGCCGGTTCTCTTCGATGCCATCGAGTTCGACGATCTGCTGGCGACGATCGACATCCTCTACGACCTCGCTTTCCTCCTCATGGATTTCTGGCAAAGAGGGTTACGCGCGCACGCCAACCTCTTGTTCAACCGGTATCTGTGGCGTGCGCCTGAACTTGAGCAGGAACTTCAAGGATTGGCCGCCTTGCCGCTCTTTCTGGCGCTGCGGGCGGCGATCCGGGCGCGCGTCGTGGCGGCATTGTCGGACCTCGCCGCCGCCGATCACAGCGCCGAGGCACACCAATTCTTCGCCGCCGCCGCGGGCTTTTTGCAGCCGCAAAAGCCGCGGCTTGTGGCAATCGGCGGCCTCTCGGGCACAGGCAAAAGCACGCTGGCCGCGGCGCTCGCCAGTAGCATCGGCCATGCGCCCGGCGCTGTTCATCTGCGCAGCGATATCGAGCGAAAGCGGCTTTGCCTTGCAGATGAATATGAAAGGTTGCCGCAAAATGCTTATCGGCCAGAGCTGACTGCGGAAGTCTATGCGCGGCTCTTGCGTCTGGCCGAGATCGCCTTGCGCGCCGGCCAGAGCGTCATCGTCGATGCCGTTCACGCTCGGCCAGAGGAGCGCGACGCCATGGCGACGCTGGCGGCGCGCTTGCGCGCGCCCTTCACTGGCCTTTGGCTCGAAGCGCCGGTTGAAACCCTCGTCGCCCGGGTCGAGGCGCGTCAAAACGATGCCTCCGATGCCCGCGAAGCGGTCGTTCGAGAGCAGGTGGCGCGGCCGCTTGGGCGGCTCGACTGGCTGCGGCTCGACGCCGGCCAGCCGCTCGTCGCGCTGGTCGGAGCGGCGCAGAATGCGCTCAATCGTCCTGGGGCGGGATAAGTACGGCGGCGCCATGCAGCCTGCCGTGGCGCAGGTCGGCCAAGGCTTCGTTGGCCCGCTCAAGCGGATAGGGCGTCGTCGTGGTTTTGATGTCGGCGCCGGCCGCGATCTTGAGAAAATCGAGGCCGTCCTGGCGGGTCAGATTGGCGACCGAGAAAAGCTTCCGCTCTTCCCAGAGAAGATCGTAGGGAAATTCTGGAATGTTGCTCATATGAATGCCGGCGCAGACGACGATGGCGCCTTTTTTCACCGCGGCAAGGGCGAGGGGCACCAGCGGCCCGACCGGCGCATAGATAATCGCCGCGTCGAGCTTTTCCGGCGGCATTTCATCCGAGCCGCCGGCCCAGACTGCGCCCAGTCTCCGGGCGAAATCCTGCGTCGCGCGATCGCCGGGGCTGGTGAAGGCAAAAATCCTGCGACCAAGTTTCGCGGCGACTTGCGCAATGATATGCGCGGCGGCGCCAAAACCATAAAGCCCGAGCGTTTCGCCGTCACCGGCCATGACAAAGGAGCGCCAGCCGATTAGCCCGGCACAGAGCAAGGGGGCGAGCGCCTGATCTGCGCACTCTTCGCCGAGCGGAAACGTATAATGTGCATCGGCGATCGCGCGCGTGGCAAAGCCGCCGTTGCGCGTATAGCCGGTGAAAATCGGCGCATCGCAGAGGTTTTCGCGGCCGCTGAGACAAAACGGGCAATGGCCGCAGGTATGGCCGAGCCAAGGAATACCGACCCGCTCGCCAAGATGCAGATCGGTGACGTCTGCGCCAAGCGCATCGATGCGTCCAACGATTTCATGTCCGGGCACGATCGGTACCTTCGGATCGGGCAATTCCCCATCGACGACGTGGAGATCGGTGCGGCAAACACCGCAGGCGCTGACGCGGACGCGAATTTGTCCCGGGCCAGGTTGCGGATCGGGCAGATCCTCATAGACAAGCGGGGCGCCAATTTTATGCAGGACCATGGCTTTCATCGCATCACCGAAATTGCCGCCGGAATCTTCGCGGGAATTCTTCGAAAGTGAATTTTTCGTCACATCGCTTGAATATGCTTTTTGGTGGTCGAGTTAAATTCTCAGGCTAGAATAACGCAACAATAAGCCACGCAGCGAGGGCTAAGCTGCTGTGCGACGGCTTTCTTGCCGCGCTCCGTCATTGGCAAATCTGAAGTACAGGCGAGGCATTCGCGCCTCGGTGGAGGACGTCATGGAAACCCAAGCGATCAATTCGGAAGTCCAGAACGCGCAGAACAAATTCATGGCGGCGGCCGCGCCGCTGCAGGAGGTTTGGCGGCAGACTTGGATCGAATGGCCGGTCGCGCTCGCTTCGGAATCCTTGCGCTTCGCCGCGCATCGGCTGCGCGCGCACAGCGATTTCTATGGCAAGCTGCAGAGCTGCGGCTCGGTCCCGGAGCTTATTGAAGCGCATTCCGACTTCATGCGCGGCGCTTTCGATGATTACGGTTCGGAAGCGAGCAAGGTCATTAAAGACGCAACGAAGCATACGCCCGCGGCGTGAGCTTTTGCTGCGCGCCGGCCAGGCTGGCGCGCAGCCTTTCGGGCCCGCTGCCGCAATCGAATCATGGCAGCCGAACGCGGCCTCGATTTTGCGAGGCAAAATGTTTTTTAATTGCAGCATTCGGGTCACATGTTCGTTGCGTGCGCCGCGCCCCGATTGCCGGCTCAGTTACTAAGGCCTTGAAATATTTATTATCCGTCCTATCTCCCGGGCGAAGAAGACGGGCCTTCTCCGCGCCGCTGAAGAGAAGCCTGGATAAGACGAAGTGCGCAAAGCGTCGCACCCTTGCTTCCGCGATTGCACTGCGGTAGGGAACGAAAAACTGGGACCGGGAGGGTGCCAGTAGACCTGCCTAGGCTGATGATAATGCAAAACCTGCTCAGCCAATATTTGCCGTTGGTCATCTTCATGGCTGTTGCGGCGGTCATCAGCGCGGCTCTGGCCGTGGCGCCTTTCCTGTTGGCCTTCAAGGCGCCGGACAGCGAGAAGCTCTCGGCCTATGAATGCGGCTTCAATGCCTTCGACGACGCGCGCATGAAATTCGACGTGCGCTTCTATCTCGTCTCATTGCTTTTCATCATCTTCGACCTCGAAGTTGCCTTTCTCTTTCCCTGGGCCCTGGCTTTCAAGGCGATCGGCACGGCGGGTTTTTGGGCCGTCATGGTCTTTCTCGGCGTTTTGACGATCGGCTTCGTCTATGAGTGGAAGAAGGGAGCCTTGGAATGGGATTGAACGCTGCGCTCGAAACCGTGCCCGGCTCGCTCGTCCATCCGGCGACCGGCAAGCCGGTGCGCTCCGACGATCCGAGTTTTCTGGCGATCAGCAACGAGCTGGCCGACAAGGGCATGCTCGTGACGACGGCGGATGCGCTGATCACCTGGGCGCGCACCGGCTCTTTGATGTGGATGACCTTCGGTCTCGCCTGCTGCGCGGTCGAGATGATGCAAGTCTCGATGCCGCGCTACGACGTGGAACGATTCGGCTTTGCGCCGCGCGCCTCGCCGCGGCAGAGCGATGTGATGATCGTTGCCGGCACGCTGACCAACAAAATGGCGCCGGCGTTGCGCAAGGTCTATGACCAGATGCCGGAGCCGCGCTACGTCATCTCGATGGGCTCCTGCGCCAACGGCGGCGGCTATTACCATTATTCTTATTCGGTGGTGCGTGGCTGCGACCGGGTCGTGCCGGTCGATATCTATGTGCCGGGCTGTCCGCCGTCGGCGGAGGCTCTGCTTTACGGCGTGCTGTTGCTGCAGAAAAAAATCCGCCGCACTGGGACGATTGAGCGTTGAGGATTGATGCGGATGAGCGACGCGCTTCGGGCCCTTGGAACTTCGATCGCTGCCACATTGCCGGGCGCCATCCGCGCCCACGCCGTTGACTATAATGAGCTGACGCTCGAGGTCGAGCCGTCGCGCTTGATCGAGACGGTGCGTTACCTGCGCGATGATCCTTCCTGTCTCTTCGTCTCTTTCATCGATTTGACCGCGGTCGATTATCCGACGCGCGTGCCGCGCTTCGATGTCGTCACGCATCTGCTCTCGCCGAAGCATAACCGGCGCATCCGGGTCAAGGTCGCGACGGAGGAGGATCAGCCGGTGGCCTCGCTCACCGCGCTTTACCCGGCCGCCAATTGGTTTGAACGCGAGACCTATGATTTGTTCGGCGTGCTCTTTTCCGGCCATCCCGACTTGCGCCGCATCCTCACCGACTATGGCTTCGAGGGCCATCCCTTGCGCAAGGATTTCCCGATGACCGGTTATGTCGAAGTCCGCTACGACGATGCCGAAAAACGCGTCGTCTACGAGCCGGTCAATCTGCGGCAGGAATTCCGCAGTTTCGACTTTCTGTCGCCGTGGGAAGGCGCAATCGATTACGTGCTGCCCGGCGACGAAAAAGCAAGCGTGCCGCCGGCGGCGGAGACTCCGCAGGTCAAGCCGCAATGAACGAGCAGAACGTCCGCAATTTCTCGATCAATTTCGGCCCGCAGCATCCGGCCGCGCATGGCGTGTTGCGCCTCGTTCTCGAACTCGATGGCGAAATCGTCGAGCGTGTCGATCCGCATATCGGACTGCTCCACCGCGGTACCGAAAAGCTGATGGAGGCGCGCACCTATCTGCAGAACGTGCCCTATTTCGACCGGCTCGATTACGTCGCCCCGATGAATCAGGAGCACGCCTTCTGCCTCGCCATCGAAAGGCTGCTCGGCGTCGAGGTGCCGCGCCGCGCTCAATTGATTCGCGTGCTCTATTCCGAAATCGGCCGCATCCTTTCGCATCTCCTCAACGTCACGACACAGGCAATGGACGTCGGCGCGCTGACGCCGCCGCTCTGGGGGTTCGAGGAGCGCGAAAAGCTGATGGTCTTTTACGAGCGCGCCTCGGGCGCGCGCATGCACGCCGGCTATTTCCGGCCGGGCGGCGTGCATCAGGACTTGCCGCCGCAATTGATCGAGGACATCGGCGCCTGGTGCGATCCTTTCTTTAAGGTGCTCGACGACCTGCAAGAGCTTTTCATCGAAAACCGCATCTTCAAGCAGCGCAATGTCGACATCGGCGTTGTGAGCCTTGAGGATTGCTGGCGCTGGGGTTTTTCCGGCGTCATGGTTCGCGGCTCCGGCGCGCCGTGGGATTTGCGCAAAGCGCAGCCTTACGAGTGCTACGAGGAGATGGACTTCGATATTCCCGTCGGCCGGCACGGCGACAATTACGATCGCCAGGTCATCCGCATGGAAGAGATGCGGCAGGCGACGAAGATCATGCAGCAATGCGTCGAGAAGCTCATGTCGCCGGGCGGCCAGGGTCCGGTGCATGTCCAAGGCAAGGTCGCGCCGCCGAGCCGCGCCGAGATGAAGCAATCGATGGAAGCACTGATCCATCACTTCAAGCTTTATACCGAGGGCGTGCACGTGCCGGCGGGCGAGGTCTATGCCGCGGTCGAAGCGCCCAAGGGCGAATTCGGCGTCTATCTCGTCTCCGACGGCACCAACAAACCTTACCGCTGCAAAATCCGCGCTCCGGGCTTTGCGCATTTGCAGGCGATGGATTTCCTCTGCCGCAAATCGATGCTGGCCGATATCAGCGCCATTCTCGGCTCGATCGACATCGTCTTTGGCGAGGTCGATCGATGAGCGTGCGCCGCCTTGCCGAAGTGCAGCCCGAGAGCTTCGCCTTCACGCCGGAGAATGAGGCGCGGTGCGCGCAGGAGATCGCCAAATATCCGCCGGGCCGCCAGGCCTCGGCCATCATCGCTTTGCTTTGGATCGCGCAGAAGCAGAACGGCGGCTGGCTGCCGAAACCGGCGATCGAGAGTGTCGCGGCGAAGCTCGGCATGTTGCCGATCCGCGCGCTCGAGGTCGCGACCTTCTACACGATGTTCAATCTCGCGCCGGTCGGCAAATATTTCATCCAGTTCTGCGGCACGACGCCCTGCGTCCTGCGCGGCGCCGATACTATCAAAAAAGTCCTTGAAAGACGCATCGGCCCGCAAAACCATGTGACGGCGGACGGTACCTTTTCCTGGCTCGAGGTCGAGTGTCTGGGGGCCTGCTGCAACGCGCCGATGGTGCAGATCAACGACGATTATTACGAAGACCTAACCGAGGAAAATTTCAACACGCTGCTCGATGATCTTGCCGCCGGACGTCCCGTCAAGACGGGGTCGCAAACCGGCCGTAGAACCTCCGAGCCCGCCGGCGGTCTGACCTCGCTCACGAGTCTTTACGGCCGCGACGGCGTCAGCGGCCCAGAGAGCATGCACGCGGCGCCGAGCGGCGGCGCTGCCGGCGCCGCGCGCGGCGAATGGCGGGTCCAGAACGAGGCGCCGGGTGAGCCAGCGAGCGAACGGATCAAACAAGAGCACAAACATTCCGTCGCGCAGCCGGAGAAGACCGTTGCGGCGCCGCCGCCCGCGGTCGAGCCCGGCTCCGGCGAACATTGAGGTCCGCGATGCTCGAAGATAAGGATCGCATCTTCCTCAATCTCTACGGCTTCGGCGACTGGCGTCTGAAGGGCGCTCAGGCGCGCGGCGGCTGGGACAATACCAAGGCCATCATCGACAAGGGCAAGGACTGGGTCATTAATGAGATGAAGGCCTCGGGCCTGCGCGGGCGCGGTGGCGCCGGCTTCCCGACGGGTCTCAAATGGTCCTTCATGCCGAAGCCCGACCCGGCGCGGCCGTCCTATCTCGTCGTCAATGCCGACGAGTCCGAGCCCGGCACCTGCAAGGATCGCGAGATCCTTCGCAACGATCCGCATCTCTTGATCGAGGGCTGTCTGCTCGCGTCCTTCGCGATGCAGGCGCATGCCTGCTACATCTATATCCGCGGCGAATATCGCCTGGAATTTGCACGCATGCAGGCGGCGATTGACGAGGCTTATGAAGCCCGTCTCGTCGGCCAAGACAATGTTCATGGCTGGCCTTTCGACATTTACGTGCATCACGGCGCCGGCGCCTATATCTGCGGCGAGGAAAGCGCGTTGCTCGAATCGCTCGAAGGCAAGAAGGGCATGCCGCGGATGAAGCCGCCGTTCCCGGCCAATATGGGCCTCTACGGCTGTCCGACGACGGTGAACAATGTCGAATCGATCGCCGCCGCGCCGGCGATCCTGCGCCGCGGCGCCGCCTGGTTCTCGAGCTTCGGCGCTGAGAACAACAAGGGCACGAAGCTTTATTGCATCTCCGGCCACGTCAACACGCCATGCAATGTCGAAGAGGCGATGTCGATCCCGTTCCGCGAATTGATCGAGCGCCATTGCGGCGGCATTCGCGGCGGCTGGGACAATCTGCTGGCGGTCATTCCCGGCGGCTCCTCGGTGCCGCTGGTGCCGGCGCATGAGATCATCGACGCGCCCATGGATTTCGACACGCTGCGCAATCTGAAATCGGGCCTCGGCACGGCGGCGGTGATCGTCATCGATAAATCGACCGATATCGTTCGCGCCATTACCCGCATCAGCTATTTCTACAAGCACGAGAGCTGCGGCCAATGCACCCCGTGCCGCGAGGGCACGGGCTGGATGTGGCGCGTGCTGACCCGCATGAGCGAGGGGCGCGCGCAAAAGCGCGAGATCGATTTGCTGCTCGAAGTGACGACCGAAATCGAAGGCCATACGATCTGCGCGCTGGGCGATGCGGCGGCCTGGCCGGTGCAGGGCTTGATCCGGCATTTCCGTGCCGAGATCGAAAAGAAGATCGACGATTATTCGGCCAATCCGCATTCGGAACCCGTGGCCGGTCTCGGCGTGGCGGCGGAGTAGGGCGATGACGGAACCAGCCAAGCTCAGCAAGCTCATCGTCGACGGCGTCGAAGTCGACGTGCCGCCGGACTATACGCTGCTGCAGGCCTGCGAGGCTGCGGGCGCGGAGATTCCGCGCTTCTGCTTTCACGAGCGGCTGTCGATCGCCGGCAATTGCCGCATGTGCCTCGTCGAGGCGAAGGGCGGTCCGCCGAAGCCGGTTGCCTCCTGCGCCATGGCGGTGCGCGATCTGCGCCCTGGCCCGAAAGGCGAGCCGCCGGTCGTCTTGACCAATTCGCCGATGGTGAAGAAGGCGCGCCATGGTGTGATGGAATTCCTGCTCATCAATCATCCGCTCGATTGCCCGATCTGCGACCAGGGCGGCGAATGCGATCTGCAGGATCAGGCCGTCGCTTTCGGCTTTTCCGGCTCGCGCTATGCCGAGAACAAGCGTGCGGTCGAGGACAAATATATCGGTCCGCTCGTGCGCACCTCGATGAACCGCTGCATTCATTGCACGCGTTGCGTCCGCTTCACCGCGGAAGTCGCCGGCACCGGCGACATGGGCGCGATCGGCCGCGGCGAGGATATGGAGATCACGACCTATCTCGAAACCGCGATGGGTTCGGAACTGCAAGGCAATATCGCCGATCTCTGCCCAGTCGGCGCCTTGCTGCCGAAGCCCTATTCGTTCAAGGCGCGGTCCTGGGAGCTGACGAAAACCGAATCCGTCGATGTGATGGATGCGCTCGGCTCTTCGATCCGGGTTGATACGCGCGGTCGCGAGGTGATGCGCATCCTGCCGCGGATCAATGATGCGGTGAACGAGGAATGGATTTCCGACAAAACGCGCCAGATTGTCGACGGCTTGAAGACGCGGCGGCTTGACCGACCTTATATCCGCGAGAATGGCCGGCTTCGCTCGGCGAGCTGGCAAGAGGCTTTCGCCGCGATCGCCGCGAAGATCAAGACGGCGCCCGCCGCGCGCATCGGCGCGATCGCCGGCGACCTTGCTGCGGCGGAAGAGATGTTCGCGTTGAAGCTGCTGATGCAAAGCCTGGGCGTCGTCTCGCTCGATGGCCGCCAGGATGGCAGCAAGCTCGATCCGAAATTCGGCCGGACAAGCTATATTTTCAATCCGACCGTCGCCGGCATCGAGGACGCCGATGCGATCCTGATCATCGGCTCCAATCCGCGCAAGGAGTCGCCGGTCTTCAATGCGCGCATCCGCAAGCGCTGGCTGAAGGGCAATCTGCTCGTCGGCCTCATCGGCGAAAGGGCCGATCTCACCTACGATTACAATTATCTCGGCGCCGGGCCGGAGAGTCTCGCCCGCTTCGTCGATCATCCGCCGGCGCAAAAAGAGCGGCCGTTGCTGTTTCTCGGCCAGGGCGCTCTGGCGCGGCCGGACGGCCAGGCGATCCTCGCGCTCGCCGCCAAGGCGGCGATTTCGCTCGGCTGCATCAAGGAAGGCTGGACCGGCTTCGGCATTCTGCACACTGCGGCGGCCCGCGTCGGGGCGCTCGATCTCGGCTTCGTGCCGGGCGAAGGCGGTCTTGATGCACTGAGCATGGCGAAGGCCGGCGCGCTCGACGTTCTCTTCAATCTCGGCGCCGATGAAATCGGCATCGCGCCGGGCGCCTTCGTCGTCTATCAAGGCACGCATGGCGACCGTGGCGCGCATCGCGCCGACGTCATTCTGCCGGGGGCGACCTATACCGAGAAGCCGGGTCTTTACGTCAATACGGAAGGCCGCGTGCAGCTCGCCGAACGGGCGAATTTTCCGCCTGGCGATGCGCGCGAGGACTGGGCGATCCTGCGCGCCTTGTCGGCGGTCGTCGACAAGACACTGCCGTTCGATTCGCTCCATGCGTTGCGGCAGAAGCTTTTTGCCGATTATCCGCTCTTCGCCAAGATCGACGAAATCGTCGCAGGCGACCCCGCGGATCTGACGAAGATTGCCGATGGCGGCGTTGCGGCAAGCGACAGGCCCTTCGTGTCGCCGGTCAATGATTTCTTCCTCACCAATCCGATCGCGCGCGCCTCGGCCGTCATGGCCGAATGTTCGGCGCTGGCGCGCGGCAGCCTGAAGCAAGCGGCGGAGTAGGATCGATTATGGACGTTCTGGCGCTGCTGCTGACCCTTCTGAAGAGCGTCGTCCTGCTCGTCGTTCTGCTGATCTTCATTGCTTATATCCTCTACGCTGATCGCAAGATCTGGGCGGCGGTGCAATTGCGGCGCGGGCCGAATGTCGTCGGTCCCTGGGGGCTGTGGCAGAGCTTTGCCGACATGATCAAATTCGTGCTGAAGGAGCCGATTATTCCGGATAGCGCGAACAAGGGCCTGTTCGTTTTGGCGCCGGTCATCACCGGCTTTCTGGCGCTTGCCGCCTGGGCGGTCATCCCGATCAGCCAGGGCTGGGGCGTCGCCAATATCAACGTCGGCATTCTCTATATTTTCGCGATCTCGTCGCTCTCCGTCTATGGCATTATCATGGGCGGCTGGGCGTCGAATTCGAAATATCCGTTTCTGTCAGCGCTGCGCTCGGCGGCGCAGATGGTTTCCTATGAGGTCTCGATCGGCTTCGTGCTGATCACCGTGCTGCTTTGCGTCGGCTCGCTGAACCTTGAAGATATCGTCAAGGCGCAGGACACGCGCTTCGGGCTTTTCGGCTGGTATTGGCTGCCGCTCCTGCCGATGTTCGTGATCTTCTTCGTCTCGGCTTTGGCGGAGACGAACCGGCCGCCGTTCGATCTCGTCGAAGCGGAGTCCGAACTCGTCGCCGGCTTCATGGTCGAATATTCCTCGACGCCCTACATGCTTTTCATGCTCGCCGAATATGTGGCGATCATCACCATGTGTGCGCTGGGATCGATCCTTTTCCTCGGTGGCTGGCTTTCTCCGATTCCGTTCGCGCCGTTCACCTGGATCCCGGGCCCGATCTGGTTCGTGTTGAAGGTTTGCGGCCTCTTCTTCATGTTCGCCATGGTGAAGGCTTTCGTGCCGCGCTACCGCTACGATCAGCTCATGCGGCTCGGCTGGAAAGTGTTCCTGCCGATCTCGCTCTTCATGGTGGTTCTCGTCGCCGCGGTGCTTCAGCTCACGGGCTGGGGCAGCGCGATGGCGCAGTGAGGTGATGCGATGAAAATCGAAGCTGCGGCCAAATCGCTCTTCCTGAAGGAATTCGTCGGCGCGTTCTTTCTGTCGATGCGCTATTTCTTCAAGCCCAAGGCGACGCTGAATTATCCGCATGAAAAGAATCCGCAATCGCCGCGCTATCGCGGCGAGCACGCCTTGCGACGCTATCCGAACGGCGAAGAACGCTGCATCGCCTGCAAGCTTTGCGAGGCGATCTGTCCGGCGCAGGCAATCACGATCGAGGCGGGGCCGCGCCGCAACGATGGAACGCGCCGCACGACCCGTTACGACATCGATATGGTGAAATGCATCTATTGCGGCTTCTGCCAGGAGGCCTGCCCCGTCGATGCGATCGTCGAGGGGCCGAACGCCGAGTTCTCCGTCGAAACGCGCGAGGAACTCTACTTCGATAAAGCCCGGCTGCTTGCCAACGGCGACCGGTGGGAGCGGGAAATTGCCCGCAACATCGCCCTCGATGCGCCGTATCGATAAGAATAAGAGGGGGAAGATGGCGATGATGGACAAGGCAAGCGGGGGATCGACGCGGTGAGTACCGTCACCTTCTTCTTCTATCTCTTTTCCGCCATCATGATCGCCTCGGCCTTTATGGTGATCACCGCGCGCAATCCCGTTCATTCGGTGCTGTTTCTCATCCTCGCTTTCGTCAATGCGGCGGGGCTTTTCCTGCTGCTCGGCGCGGAATTTTTGGCGATGATCCTCGTCATCGTCTATGTCGGCGCGGTCGCCGTCCTCTTCCTCTTCGTCGTGATGATGCTCGACGTCGATTTCGCCGAGTTGAAACAGGGCTTCCAGCGCAATCTGCCGTTCGGCGTCACGGTCGGCGGCATCGTCCTCGTCGAGCTCGCGTTTTGCGTCGCGGCCTGGCATCTCGGCGCCGGCACGCTCGGCCAGACGGCATCGCCGATGCCCCACGGTCTCACCAATACGGCGGCGCTCGGCCGCGTGCTCTATACGCAATATGCTTATCTCTTCGAGGCCTCGGGGCTTGTCCTGTTGACGGCGATGGTGGGCGCGATCGTGCTCACTTTGCACCATAAGCAAGGCGTCAAGCGGCAGATTATTGCCGAGCAGAATGCGCGCACCGCAGCCACCGCGGTCGAATTGAAGAAACAGCCCTCGCGGGCAGGAGTGTAGCGATGCACGTTGCGCTAGGGCATTATCTTGTTGTCGCCGCTATCCTCTTCACGCTCGGCGTCGCCGGCATCATCATCAATCGCAAGAACATCATCATCATTTTGATGTCGGTCGAGCTGATTTTGCTTTCGGTCAATATCAACCTCGTCGCCTTTTCGGCTTTCCTGGGCGATCTCACCGGCCAGGTTTTCGCGCTCTTCGTGCTGACGGTCGCGGCCGCGGAAGCTGCGATCGGCCTTGCCATTCTCGTCACCTATTATCGCAACCGCGGCACGATCGCGGTCGAAGACATCAACCTGATGAAGGGCTGAGCGGCGCATGTATCAGGCGATCGTCTTTCTTCCGCTGGCGGGCTTTCTGATTGCCGGCCTGTTCGGCCGGTTTATCGGGCCGCGACCGTCCGAGCTTTTCACGACGAGCTTGCTTTTTGTTGCCGCGGCGCTCGCCTGGGTCACCTTTGCCGGGTTTCTAACCAACCAAAGCCCGTCGTCGATCGAGCTTCTCACGAGTTGGTTCAACTCCGGCACTTTGCACGTCGACTGGGCTTTGCGCGTCGATACGCTGACTGCCGTCATGCTCGTCGTCGTGACGACGGTCTCGGCGCTCGTGCATCTTTATTCGATGGGCTATATGCACGACGATCCGTCGCGCCCGCGCTTCTTCGCTTATCTGTCGCTGTTCACCTTCGCCATGCTCATGCTGGTGACGGCGGATAATCTGGTGCAGATGTTCTTCGGTTGGGAGGGCGTCGGCCTCGCTTCTTATCTGCTCATCGGATTCTGGTATCAGAAGCCGTCGGCCAACGCCGCGGCGATCAAAGCGTTCGTCGTCAACCGCGTCGGCGATTTCGGCTTCACGCTCGGCATCTTCCTCGTCTTCATCCTGACGAATTCGGTGACCTTCGATCCGATCTTCGCCGCCGCGCCAGGACTCGCGCATAAGACTATTCACGTCTTCGGCGCCGATCTTGATGCGATGACGATCACCTGCCTGCTGCTCTTCATGGGCGCGATGGGCAAATCGGCGCAATTTCTGCTGCACACCTGGCTGCCCGATGCAATGGAAGGCCCGACGCCGGTTTCGGCGCTGATCCATGCCGCGACCATGGTGACCGCCGGCGTCTTCATGGTCGCCCGGCTTTCGCCCCTGTTCGAGCAATCGCCGACGGCGCTGGCCTTCGTCACCTTCATTGGCGGCACCACAGCCTTTTTCGCGGCCACAATCGGCCTCGTGCAAAACGACATCAAGCGCGTCATCGCCTATTCGACTTGTTCGCAGCTCGGCTATATGTTCGTCGGCCTTGGCGTCGGCGGCTATTCGCTCGGCATTTTCCATCTCTTCACCCATGCCTTTTTCAAGGCGCTGCTGTTCCTCGGTGCGGGCTCGGTGATCATGGCCATGCATCATGAGCAGGACATGCGGAAGATGGGCGATCTTGCACGCAAGATTCCGGTGACCTTCGTCATGATGACGGTCGGCACATTGGCGCTGACAGGCTTTCCGCTGACGGCCGGCTATTTTTCTAAGGATGCGATCATCGAGGCGTCCTATGTCGGCCACGGCTGGACCGCCGTCTACGCCTTCATCCTCGTGACGGTCGCCGCAGGGTTGACGTCCTTTTACTCATGGCGGCTGGTGTTCATGACCTTCTTCGGTCGCGCGCATTGGGACGCGGCGCATGATGATCATGCTTCGGTCGCGGTCGCGCACCGGCACGCCGATCATGCGCCAGACTCGCATGCGGCCGCTCATGTCGATCATTCTCATTCTCATGACGAGCATGCCCATGACGAGCATGCCCATGCGCTCAATCCGCACGAATCGCCGCCAGTCGTCCTGATCCCGCTTTATGTGCTCGCCTTCGGTGCGCTGGTCGCGGGCCTGATCTTCAAGCACGATTTCATCGGCTCGGGCAGCGCGGAATTCTGGAAGTCGTCGCTCTTCTATGGTCCGGAGAATCATATCTTGGAGGCGATGGAGCACGTGCCCGCGCTCGTCAGCCTGTTTCCGACGCTGATGATGCTCGGCGGCTTTTTCCTCGCGCTCTATTTCTACATTCTCGCGCCCGGCACGGCGCAGAAATGGGCGGAGGCCATGCCCGGGCTTTATCGCTTCCTGCTCAACAAATGGTATTTCGACGAGCTTTATGACCGCATCTTCGTGCGGCCGGCATTTTGGCTCGGCAATCTGTTCTGGAAGGGCGGCGATCAGAATATCATCGATCGCCTCGGCCCTGATGGCGTCGCGGCGCGCGTCGTCGATGTCACCAATCGCGTCGTGCGGCTGCAGAGCGGCTATCTCTACCATTACGCGCTCGCCATGCTGATTGGCGTTGCCGCGCTGATCACCTATTACCTCGTCGGGAGCCTGCGCTGATGTTCGGTTTCGGCATCCTCACGGGGCTCGTCTTTCTTCCGCTCGTTGGCGCCGCCTTCATTCTGGCCCTGCGCGGCGACGACGAGGCGACAAAGAACAATGCGCGCTGGGCGGCGCTCGCAACGACCATCGTCACCTTCCTGTTGTCGCTCGCCGTTTACGCGAAGCTCGACCTCGGTTCTTCGGCCTTCCAGCTCGTCGAAGAGAAACATTGGTTCGGCGGCGGTCTTGTCTACAAACTCGGCCTTGACGGGCTCTCCGCACCGTTCGTCCTGCTGACAACTTTCCTGATGCCGTTCTGCATCTTGGCCTCATGGCAATCGATTCAGAATCGGGTGAAGGAATATATGGTCGCCTTCCTGATCCTCGAGACCTTGATGGTCGGCGTCTTCTGCGCGCTCGACCTCATCTTGTTCTATTTGTTCTTCGAAGGCGGCCTCATCCCGATGTTTCTCATCATCGGCATTTGGGGCGGCAAGAGACGCGTCTACGCGGCGTTCAAGTTCTTTCTCTATACGCTGCTCGGTTCGCTCCTGATGCTCATCGCCATTATGGCGATGTATAGCTATGCCGGCACGACGGACATCACGGTTCTCCTCAAAACCGCGTTTCCGGCGGGGATGCAGAAATGGCTCTGGCTCGCTTTCTTCGCCTCCTTCGCGGTGAAGATGCCGATGTGGCCGGTGCATACCTGGCTTCCCGATGCTCACGTCGAGGCGCCGACGGCGGGCTCGGTTATCCTTGCCGGCGTGCTCCTGAAAATGGGCGGATACGGTTTTCTGCGCTTTTCCCTCCCGATGTTCCCCGATGCCTCGGCCTATTTTGCCCCGCTCATCTTCGCGCTGTCGATCATCGCCATCATCTACACCTCGCTCGTCGCGCTGGTGCAGACCGACATGAAGAAGCTCATCGCCTATTCATCGGTCGCGCATATGGGTTTCGTCACGATCGGCTTATTTTCGATGACGCAGCAGGGCATCGAGGGTGCGATCTTCCTGATGATCTCGCATGGCCTCGTCTCCGGCGCGCTCTTCCTTTGCGTCGGCGTGGTCTACGACCGGATGCACACGCGCGAGATTGCGGCCTATGGCGGCTTGGTCGAGCGGATGCCGCTCTATGCCGCGGCCTTCATGATTTTCACCATGGCCAATATCGGCCTGCCGGGCACATCAGGCTTCGTCGGCGAGTTCCTGTCCATGCTCGGCGCTTTCCGCATTAATTCCTGGGTCGGCGCTTTCGCTGCGCTGGGCACGATTCTTTCCGCCGCCTACGCGCTTTACCTTTATCGCCGCATCATTTTCGGCGTCCTGGACAAGCCGAGCCTGCAAAATATCCTCGATCTTTCGCCGCGCGAGATCGCGATCATGACGCCGTTGATCTTGCTCGTCATCTATTACGGCGTCCATCCGGGGCCGATTCTCGACTGGACCGCCAATTCCGTCGCCAATCTCATTCACGGCACAGGTGCGCGCTTCGCCTCGGCGCACACCATTGCTTTGCAGACAATAGGTTTCTCCGAATGACGCACTTCGGGTTCATCTTTGCGCTTTCGCATAGTCTGCCCGAGGCCATACTGGCGGTCGGCGTCCTCGCGCTGCTCCTGGTCGGCGCGATGCGCGAACGCGCAGAACTCATCATCACGGAGCTGGCGGTCGGCGTTCTCGGCCTCGCGTTCCTATCGCTGTTCAGCGGCAAGGCGAATGCGGTGCTCTTTGGCGGCGCCTTTGTCGATGACGGGTTCGGCCGGTTTGCCAAAGGCCTCTGTTATATCGGTTCGATCGTCACGCTGCTGATCGCACATGATTTTCTCGTGCGCGAAAAGATCAACAAGTTCGAGTTTCCGGTGCTCGTTCTGCTGTCGACGCTCGGCATGTCGATGCTCATTTCTGCAGACGGGCTCATCGCGCTTTATCTTGGCCTTGAGCTGATGTCGCTTGCGCTTTATGTCGTCGCCGCGTTTCATCGCGACGATGCCAAGGCCTCGGAGGCCGGCCTCAAATATTTCGTGCTGGGCGCGCTGTCTTCCGGCATGCTGCTTTATGGCGCTTCGCTGCTTTATGGTTTCGCCGGCACCGTGTCCTTTTCCGGCATTGCCTCAGCCGTAACGGGCACGCCGTCGCTGGGCGTGATTTTTGGCCTTGTCTTCCTCATGGCCGGCTTAGCCTTCAAGATTTCGGCTGTGCCTTTTCATATGTGGACCCCGGATGTCTACCAGGGCGCGCCGACGCCGGTGACGGCCTTCTTCGCGTCGGCGCCGAAAATCGCAGCTTTTGCGATTACGGTGCGGGTCATCATCAGTGCCTTTCCGGGGATCGCGCTGCAATCGCAGCAGATCATCATTTTCATTTCGATCTTGTCGATGGCGCTCGGCTCCTTCGCCGCTATCGGCCAGCAGAATTTCAAGCGGCTGATGGCCTATTCCTCGATCGGCCATGTCGGCTTTGCGCTTGTCGGTCTCGCGGCACATAATCAGGCGGGCACTGCCGGCGTCCTCTTTTATCTCGGCGTCTATCTCGTCATGGTGCTTGGCACCTTCGCCGCAATCCTGTCGATGCGGGTTGACGGCAAGCCGGTCGAGAATATCAGCGATCTCGCCGGACTTGCCCGCTCGGACGGCGCAATGGCCTTCTATCTGTCGATGCTGATGTTCTCGCTTGCGGGTGTGCCGCCGCTTGCCGGCTTTTTTGCCAAATTCTATGTCTTCAACGCGGCGGTTCAGGCTCATCTCGTCCCGCTCGCGGTTATCGGTTTTCTGACCAGCGTCGTCGCCGCCTATTATTATTTGCGCGTCGTCAAAATCATCTATTTCGATGAACCGACCGCAGTCTTCGACAAAGCGCCGCGGGTCCTGCACGTGGTTCTTGCCGCGGCTGGCCTATTCGTTCTGTTCCTCTGGGTCTATCCGTCGCCGTTCGTCGCGGCGACGGCTGCGGCTGCGAAAAGCCTGTTCTGATCTTTGACCGGACCGGCCGATCCATTCATACTTTCGGACTCGGCGATCGCGGCCGGATATGACCTCGTCGTCTATGAGACGATCGGCTCGACCAACGACGCCGCCTTTGAGCATGCGCGCGGTGGCGCCAATCGCACGTGGGTCGTTGCCCGTGCACAGACCGCGGGACGCGGCCGTCACGGCCGCCAATGGCAATCGCCGCCGGGCAACCTGTACGCGAGCGTGCTGCTGATTGACGTTGCGACCCCGCAGACAGCGCCGCAAATCGGCTTCGTTGCGGGCATTGCGCTCGCGCGCGCCTTGCGGCAGCTCGTGGCCGAGCCGGCGCGCATTGGTGTGAAATGGCCCAACGATATTCTGCTCGACGGCGCAAAACTTGCTGGAATTCTCGTCGAGGGCCGGGTGCTCGCCGATGGCGCTTACGCCATTGTCGCCGGCTTCGGCGTCAACTGCCAGTCGCGCCCGCCGGATCTGCCCTACCGGGCTGCGGCATTGGCCGAAGCGGGTGTGGGGCGGAGCAAAGCGGCGGATGT
The DNA here is from genome assembly GCF_947646745.1 of uncultured Methylovirgula sp. NCBI lineage: Bacteria > Pseudomonadati > Pseudomonadota > Alphaproteobacteria > Hyphomicrobiales > Beijerinckiaceae > Methylovirgula > uncultured Methylovirgula sp. The sequence goes on from NZ_CANSHK010000012.1 coordinate 61,638, forward strand.
TCTCTTTTTGCTCTCGCAGCAGATGGCCGATTGGCTGCGCGTTTTCGAACAAGGCTTTGACGCCATCCGTGCGGAATGGTTAAGCCTTGCAGCCGGGATTGGCGCGCCAATCAAGGTCAAGACCGCGACGCGGCAATTCGAGGGGATCTTCCAGTCGATTGACGCCGATGGCCGCTTGATTCTCGTTGATGCGAGCGGCGCGCATTCGATCGAGGCCGGCGATGTGCTTCTCGGCCATTGAATAAGGTGAGTGGATGGACGCGGCGGGAAGTGAACTGGTTTTTGTAGCACTGGGCGGCCTTGGCGAAATCGGCATGAATGTCGCCCTTTATGGGCTCGGGCCGAAGCGCCAGCGCAAATGGCTGATGGTTGATTGCGGCCTTGCCTTCGCCGATGCGGAAAAGGCGGGGATCGAGATTATCCTGCCGGATCTCGCCTTCGTCGATAAGATCAAGCGCGATCTCGTCGGACTGATCATCACGCATGCGCACGAGGACCATATCGGCGCCGTCGCGGAACTCTGGCCGCGCTTTCGCTGCCCGGTCTTTGCGACGCCTTTCGCGACGGCGCTCCTCGCGGCTCGTCTCGAAGGGATTTCCAACGCGCCGGAAATCGCGATTTCGCCGGTCAAGCAGGGCGAGCGCATCAAGCTCGACCCCTTCGATGTTGAATTCATCCCGGTCGCGCATTCGATACCGGAAAGCTGCGCGCTCGCGATCCGCACGCCGCAAGGCTTGATCCTCCACACGGGGGATTGGAAAATCGATCCCGAACCCGGGCTTGGCCTGCCGACCGATGCGGCGCGGCTGACGGAGATCGGCAACGAAGGCGTGCTTGCGCTCGTCTGCGATTCCACCAACATCCTGCGTGACGGCATAAGCCCTTCGGAGGCCGAAGTCGCTCTGGCATTGAATGAGGTCATCGGCGCTGCCGGCGGCCGCGTCGTCGTCACCACCTTCGCCTCGAATGTCGCGCGCATCCGGGCCGTGGCACTCGCCGCAAGGGCCGCGGGCCGCAAGGTCGTTCTCTTGGGCCGCGCCATGGAGCGCGTCGTCAATGTCGCCCGCGAGAACGGTTATCTCGAAGGCATCGAGCCTTTCCTTTCGGGCGAGGCTTACGCGTCGCTCGGGCGCGACGAGATCGTCGTCCTTGCGACCGGGAGCCAAGGCGAGCCGCGCGCGGCCATGGCGCGTATCGCCATTGACGATCATCCGATTGCCAAGCTCGCGCCGGGCGATACGGTGATCTTCTCGTCGCGGACCATTCCCGGCAATGAGCGCGAGGTCGGGCGCATCGTCAACAATCTGGTCGGGCAGGGTATCGAAGTCATCACCGACCGTACGGCATTGGTTCATGCCTCGGGTCATCCGCGGCGCGGCGAAGTCGCTAAGTTTTACGAATGGGTACGCCCGAAGATCGTCGTGCCGGCGCATGGCGAGGAATTGCATCTCGCCGAACATGCCATTTTCGCTGCCGAGTGCGGCATTGCCACCGTCGTCAAGGCGCGCAATGGCGACATGGTCGTGCTTGCGCCGGGCGAGCCGGCGATCATCGACGAGGTGCCGCATGGCCAGATCGCGCGCGACGGCAGCATTCTCGTGCCTTTGGAGGCCGAGTCCATCAAAGCCCGTCAGCGCCTCGCCTTCGGCGGGGTCGTCGCCATTGCCTTGGCGATCGACAGGAAGGGGGAAATGGCCGGCGTCCCCGACGTCGTTCTGACAGGGTTGCCGGAGCGCACTGAAGCCGGAGTTCCGCTCGACGAAGTCATTGATGCGGCTCTGTTTCAGACCTTCGACTCGCTGCCGCGGCCGAAGCGGCGCGACGCCAATGTCGTCTCGGTTGCGATCGAAAAGGCGGTCCGGGCGGCTGTCGGCGTTGTCTGGAACAAGAAACCCACGGTCCACGTGCTTGTGATCGAGGTATAGCCCGCATAGACAACCCCTGGGTCCGGTCTGTAAAATTCCCTATCGTTCGCGATACAAGGTCAATCGCACGATTTTTCGGCTAGGCTCCGAGGCGAAATCCGATCGGTCAGCAGATGATGAATTTTATTGATCCCGATGGACGGGACGAAAATTCCGCGGAGGCCGAGGGCGCTGGTCAGCGCATCGAGAAGCTGACCAAGATCAATCGCGTGCTGATGCGCCGCGCCGAACGCGCAATGGACCAGCCAGAAAATGCCGCCTCGCTCTTCCAGACTGTCATCGCGCTCGGCAGTGAAGCCAAGGCCCGTACCGAGGAACTCAAGACAGTTCTCGCGCAATTGGAGCGCTCCAATCTCGAACTGAAGCGCGCGCGCGATGTCGCCGAGCGGGCCGACCGGATCAAGACAGGCTTCTTTACCGCCGTCGGCCATGACGTCCTACAGCCGCTGCAGGCTGCCCGATTGACCTTGTCGGCGTTGGCCGAGATGGAGGATGGCCAGCCGGGCCAGCCGCTCGTCGCGCAGGTCGACCAGGCCTTGTCGATCGTCGAAGATCTGCTGCGTACCATCCTCGATCTGTCGCGACTGGAGACCGGCGCGCTGAGGCCGAATGTTCAGCCCGTCGATCTCAACGAGGTCTTCAATTCCGTGGTTGGCGGGCTGCTGCCGCTTGCGGTCGACAAAGGGATCGGCTTGCGATGCCGCAAGACGCGCTTCTGGGTGATGTCGGACCCGCAGATGTTGCGCCGCATCGTGCAAAATCTCGCCGCCAATGCCGTGCGCTATACGGAAGCCGGGCATGTCTTGATTTGCGCGCGGCCGCGGGGCCGCGATGTTTGCATCGCCGTCTATGATACCGGCCCCGGGATCGCGGCGCGGGAACGCGATGTCATCTTCCAAGAGTTCGAGCGCGGCGAAGCCTCGGAGCGCGG
>NZ_CANSHK010000013.1:0-63277 GCF_947646745.1 uncultured Methylovirgula sp.
CATAACGGCCACAAGCATATCCCGGTCTCGGTGAGCGAGGACATGATCGGCCACAAGTTCGGCGAGTTCTCGCCCACCCGCACCTTCCACGGTCACGCGGGCGACAAGAAAGCCAAGCGAGGCTGATATGGGCAAGCAACAGGCGCCGCGCGCTTTGAAGGATAATGAGGCCAAAGCCGTCTGCCGGATGATCCGCATCAGCCCGCAGAAGCTGAACCTCGTCGCCCAGTTGATCCGCGGCAAGAAGGTGGAGCGGGCTTTGGCCGAGCTTCAGTTCTCGCGCAAGCGCATCGCCCTCGACGTCAGGAAGACGCTCGAGAGCGCCATCGCCAATGCGGAAAACAATCACAACCTCGATGTCGACGATCTGATCGTCGCCGAGGCTTTCGTCGGCAAGGGCCTGGTGCTCAAGCGGTTCTCGCCGCGGGCGCGCGGCCGCGCCGGGCGGATCGAAAAGCCGTTTTCGAATTTGACCATCGTCGTGCGCGAGGTCGAAGCGCCGGCATCGGCCGGGGCCTGAGGAGCAAGCAATGGGACAGAAAGTCAATCCAATCGGCCTGCGCCTCGGCATCAACCGCACCTGGGATTCGCGCTGGTATGCGAACAAGGTCGAATACGGCAAGCTGCTGCACGAGGACATCCGTATCCGCGAGCTTCTCTTCAAGATGTTGAAGCAGGCGGCGGTGTCGAAGATCATCATCGAGCGGCCGCACAAGAAGTGCCGCGTGACGATCTATTCGGCGCGCCCCGGCGTCGTCATCGGCAAGAAGGGCGCCGATATCGACAAGATCCGCAAGGCGGTGTCGAAGCTCACCGAGTCGGAAGTCGTCATCAATATCGTCGAAGTGCGCAAGCCTGAGATCGATGCGACGCTCATAGCCGATTCGATTGCCCAGCAGCTTGAGCGGCGCGTCGCGTTCCGCCGCGCAATGAAGCGCGCCGTGCAATCGGCCATGCGCCTCGGCGCCGAAGGCATCCGCATCAATTGCTCCGGCCGTCTCGGCGGTGCCGAGATCGCGCGCCTCGAATGGTATCGCGAGGGCCGGGTGCCGCTGCATACGCTGCGCGCCGATGTCGATTACGGCACGGCGACGGCACATACCGCTTATGGTACGTGCGGCATCAAGGTCTGGGTGTTCAAGGGCGAGATCCTCGAGCACGATCCGATGGCGCAGGACAAGAAGATGGCCGAGCAGGATCATGGCGGCGGTTCCGGCGGCGAGCGCCGCCGTCGCGATCGTGACGCGGCCTGAGACGCGAAAGCATTTGAAAGACTAAAACCATGTTGCAACCAAAGCGCACGAAGTTCCGCAAAGCTTTCAAGGGCCGTATCCACGGCGCTTCGAAGGCTGGCTTCAATCTCGACTTCGGCGAATATGGCCTGAAGGCGATGGAGCCCGAGCGCGTCACCGCGCGCCAGATCGAGGCCGCGCGCCGCGCCATGACGCGTCATATGAAGCGCGCCGGCCGCGTCTGGATCCGCGTCTTCCCCGACGTGCCGGTATCGAAGAAGCCGACCGAAGTGCGCATGGGTAAGGGCAAGGGCGCGCCGGAATTCTGGGCGGTGCGCATTGCGCCGGGCCGCATCATGTTCGAGATCGGCGGCGTGCCAACCGAGCTTGCGCGTGAGGCCTTGACGCTGGCGGCCGCCAAGCTGCCGATCAAGACGCGCTTCGTGCAGCGCATCGTGGAATAGGAGACGCGCCGTGAAGAGCAAGCAACGCCTGTCGGACCTGCGCGTCATGTCCGAGGATCAATTGGAACACGAAGTCCTGGGCCTCAAGAAGGAGCAGTTCAATCTGCGCTTTCAGCGGGCGACCGGCCAGCTTCAGGATACGGCGCGGGTGCGCATCGTGCGCCGCGACATTGCGCGGGCGAAGACGATCGCCGCCGAGCGCGCCAAGAAAAAGGTTTAAGTCATGCCGAAACGCGTTCTCCAGGGCATTGTCGTCAGCGACAAGCAGGACAAGACCGTCGTGGTGAAGGTCGAGCGGCGCTTCACCCATCCGCTTCTGAAGAAGACGGTGCGGCGGTCGAAGAACTATCACGCGCATGACGAGGCGAATAAGTCCAAGGTCGGCGATACGGTGCTGATCGAGGAGACGCGGCCGATCTCGCGCCTCAAGCGCTGGATCGTAGTCGAGGGCGCGGCAGCGGCTACGACGAATTAAGGCATGGCCCGCAAGGGCACTGGAACAAGGGAAGCTCAGGCGAAGTCCGGCAACGGAAACCTGTCTGACAAGAAAGGCGTAAGGCCATGATACAGATGCAGACCAATCTCGACGTCGCCGACAATTCCGGCGCGCGCCGCGTGATGTGCATCAAAGTGCTCGGCGGGTCGAAGCGGAAATATGCTTCGATCGGCGATATCATCGTCGTGTCGGTCAAGGAGGCGATCCCGCGCGGTCGCGTCAAGAAGGGCGATGTGATGAAGGCGGTCGTCGTGCGCACCGCCAAGGACATCAAGCGCCCCGATGGTTCGGTCATCCGCTTCGATTCCAATGCGGCGGTGTTGATCAACAATCAGTCGGAGCCGGTCGGCACCCGTATCTTCGGGCCGGTGCCGCGCGAGTTGCGCGCCAAGAACCACATGAAGATCATCTCGCTCGCGCCGGAGGTCCTGTAATGGCCGCAAAGATCAAGAAGGGCGACAAGGTCGTCGTACTTGCCGGGCGCGACAAGGGGCGTGCCGGGGAAGTGCTGCAGGTTCTGCCGAAGGACGGCCGTGCCGTCGTGCGCGGCGTCAACATCGTTAAGCGCCACCAGCGCCAGACGCCGAGCCAGGAAGGCGGGATCATCTCGAAAGAGGGGACGATTCATCTCTCCAACCTTGCGCTGGCCGATCCGAAGGACGGCAAGGCGACGCGGGTTGGTTTCAAGATTCTCGACGACGGCCGCAAGGTCCGCGTTGCCAAACGTTCGGGAGACCTGATCGATGGCTGAGCCGAAGAACGAAAAGGCCGCACCGAAGGGCGGCGCCAAGAAAGACGCAAAGTCTGGCAAGGGCGGCGAGGCCAAGACCGCGCAGTCCCGCGCGCGCGAGGGTGCGGCGGCGGAGCCGTTCACCGCGCCGGCGGATTATGTGCCGCGTCTCAAGAAGCATTACACCGAGGTCGTGCGCGATCAGCTCATCAAGCAGTTCGGCTATAAGAACCCGCTCGAAGTGCCGCAGATCGAGAAGATCGTGCTGAACATGGGCGTCGGCGAAGCCGTCAACGACACCAAGAAAGTGACGGTCGCGGCGGCCGATCTCGCGTTGATCGCCGGCCAGAAACCGATCGTCACGCGGGCCCGCAAGGCGATCGCGACCTTCAAGGTGCGCGAGAATATGCCGATCGGCGCCAAGGTGACGCTGCGCAAGACGCGGATGTACGAATTTCTCGATCGTCTGGTGACGATCGCGCTGCCGCGGGTGCGCGACTTCCGCGGCTTGAACCCGAAGAGCTTCGACGGGCGTGGCAATTATGCGCTCGGCATCAAGGAGCACATCGTGTTCCCGGAGATCGATTACGACAAAGCCGAGAGCGTTCTCGGCCTCGATGTGATTGTGTGTACGACGGCAAAAACCGACGAAGAGGCGCGCGCCCTTTTGCGCGCATTCAACTTCCCGTTCCGGCAGTGAGGCAAGGTCTCAAACGCGGAGCCAAGAGGTAGAGATATGGCTAAGAAAAGTTCGGTCGAAAAGAACAAGCATCGCGAGAAGCTCGTCAAGCAATATGCGGCGCGCCGCAAGCGGCTGAAGGCCCTGGCCGAGGATCAGAACCTCAGCGCCGAGGAGCGGTTTGCCGCACGGCTGAAGCTCGCCGAATTGCCGCGCAATTCGTCGGCGACGCGCATTCGCAACCGCTGTGAGGTCACCGGCCGGCCGCGCGCCTTTATCGGCAAGATGAAAATGTCGCGTATCGCGGTCCGGGATCTTGGCTCGCGCGGCCAGATTCCTGGCCTTGTGAAGTCGAGCTGGTAAGGAGGGCCGCATGTCCGTGAACGATCCGCTCGGCGATATGCTGACCCGCATCCGCAATGCGCAGATGCGCCGCAAGGGCAAGGTGAATACGCCTGGCTCGCGGCTGCGTGCGCATGTGCTCGACGTTTTGACCCAGGAGGGCTATATCCGCGGCTATTCGACGACGGAATATGGCAACGGCCGCACCGAGTTCGAAATCGAACTCAAATATTATGACGGTGAGCCGGTCATTCGGGAATTGGAGCGCGTGTCGAAGCCCGGCCGCCGCGTCTATGCGGCGGTCGCCGAGATGCCGCAAGTTGCGAACGGCCTTGGCATCACCATCGTCTCGACGTCGAAGGGCGTGATGGCCGACCATGCGGCGCGTGATGCGCATGTGGGCGGCGAAGTGCTCTGCAAAGTCTTCTGATCGGAAGGATGGATTGAGATCATGTCCCGCGTCGGAAAAAGGGCCGTAACTCTGCCGGCTGGCGTCACCGCCAAGGTCGAGGGCCAGAGCGTCGCCGTCAAAGGCGCGAAGGGCGAATTGCGCTTCGTCGTGCCGGGCGACGTCAATGTCAGCTTTGCTGACAATCAGATCAAGGTCGACCCTCGCAACGAGACCAAGCGCGCCCGCGCGCTCTGGGGCACGGCGCGTGCGCAGGTCAACAATCTTGTCGTCGGCGTCACCAAGGGCTTCGAGAAGAAGCTCGAGATCAACGGCGTCGGCTACAAGGCCGCCGTCGCCGGCAAGAATCTGCAATTGTCGCTCGGCTACAGCCATGACGTGATCTTCCCGATCCCACAGGGGATCGCGATCACGACGCCGAAGCCGACCGAGATCACGATCACCGGCATCGACAAGCGCCAGGTGGGGCAGGTCGCTGCGGAAATCCGCGCCTTCCGTCCGCCGGAGCCCTATAAGGGCAAGGGCGTGAAATATTCCGATGAATTCATCTTCCGCAAGGAAGGCAAAAAGAAATAAGGCAAACGTTTTCGCATGCCCTTTGTCCGGAAAGTCTAAACCTTTTCCGGCTGCGTGCGGTAGGAGCAGACTATGGCGAAGGATATTAAGACAGGGGCACGCCGCAAGGCTCGCGTCAGGCGGGCGGTCAAGGCGCATGCCTATGGCAAGCCGCGTCTGTCGGTGCATCGTTCGTCGAAGCAGATCTATGCGCAGATCATCGATGATGCCGGCGGCGTGACGCTCGCCGCGGCTTCGACGCTCGAAAAGGCCAATCGCGACGCGCTGAAGACCGGCGCGACGATCGAGGCGGCGCGCGAAATCGGCAAGCAGATTGCCGCCCGCGCGCTCGAGGCGGGGATCAAAGAGGTCGTCTTCGACCGCGGCGCTTATGTCTATCACGGCCGGGTCAAGGCCCTGGCCGAGGGCGCGCGCGAGGCGGGGTTGACCATCTAATTGAGGACTTCGAAGCGAGCGGCGGCAGAACGCCGGCCGCGCAAGTGACGAAAGAACGGAAAAGACTATGGCACGCGAAGGTGAAGGCGGCGGCCGCGGCCGCGAGCGGGATCGGGAAGAGCGCGACAGCGAATTTGTGGATCGTCTGGTCCATATCAATCGTGTCGCCAAAGTGGTGAAGGGCGGCCGGCGCTTCGGCTTTGCCGCGCTTGTCGTTGTCGGCGATCAGAAGGGCCGCGTCGGCTTCGGCCACGGCAAGGCGCGCGAAGTGCCGGAGGCGATCCGCAAGGCGACGGAAGCCGCCAAGCACGCTCTGATCCGCGTGCCGCTGCGCGAAGGCCGCACCTTGCATCACGATGTGACCGGCCGCCATGGCGCCGGCCGCGTCGTGCTACGCGCCGCGCCGGCTGGCACAGGCATCATCGCCGGCGGCCCGATGCGCGCCGTGTTCGAGACGCTCGGCATGCACGACGTCGTCGCCAAGTCGCAGGGCTCGTCCAATCCTTACAACATGATCCGCGCGACCTTTGACGCCCTGCAGCAGGAAGATTCGCCACGGGCGGTCGCCGCCCGCCGCAGCCTGAAGGTCTCGACCTTGCAGGCGCGCCGCCTTGGCGGCGAAGCCGAAGCCGCGGCCGAGGCGTAAGGAATTCCGCCATGACGAACACCAAAACGAAGCTCGTCGTCGAGCAGATCAAGAGCCCGATCGGCCGGCCCGCCGTGCAACGCACAACGCTCATCGGCCTCGGCCTCAACAAGCTCGGCCGCCGCGTTGAGCTTGCCGACACGCCGGCCATCCGCGGCATGATCGATAAAGTCGCGCATCTCGTGCGCATCGTCGAGAACGCGTGAGGACAGAGCCATGAAACTCAACGAAATCACCGATAACGAGGGCGCTTCGAAGAAGCGCATGCGCGTCGGCCGCGGCATCGGCTCCGGCAAGGGCAAGACCGGTGGCCGCGGCGTCAAGGGCCAGAAGGCGCGCACCGGCGTCGCAATCAAGGGCTTCGAGGGCGGCCAGATGCCGCTGCATCGGCGCTTGCCGAAGCGCGGGTTCACGCCGCCGTTCAGCAAGGATTACAATGAGGTCAATGTCGGCCGCATTCAGGAAGCGGTCGCCGCCGGCAAGCTCGCGACCGATGCGCCGGTCACGATCGACACCTTGCTTGCCGCGGGTGTCGTCAGCAAGCGCCGCGACGGCGTGAAAATCCTCGGCGTCGGCGAAATCAGCGCCAAACTCGCCTTTGAAGTCGCGGCGGCCTCGAAATCGGCCGTCGCTGCCATCGAAAAGGCGGGCGGATCGGTCAAGCTTCTCGCTGCCGTGGCGGAGGCCGCGGCCGGCGCCTAAACCTCGGTTGCGGGGGAGCCTCCGGCTCCCCACATCCTGGGCTTCGGGTCATTCTCGGGATTTGGCGCTGCGCGCGCCGTGCGGAGCACTTCATGGCATCGGCCGCCGAACAGCTTGCAGCTAACGTCAATTGGGGCGCCTTCGCCAAAGCCGATGAACTGAAGAAACGGATTTGGTTCACGCTCGGCGCGCTGATCATTTACCGGCTCGGCACCTATATCCCACTGCCGGGAATCGATCCCGCCGCTTTCGCCCGCGCCTTCAACGGCAACAGCCAGGGCGTCCTGCAGCTCTTCAACATGTTCTCGGGCGGCGCCGTACAGCGCATGGCGATCTTCGCCCTGAACATCATGCCCTACATTTCCGCCTCGATCATCATTCAGCTTCTGACGAGCGTGTTCCCGTCGCTCGAAGCGCTGAAGAAGGAGGGCGAATCGGGCCGTAAGATCATCAATCAATATACGCGCTATCTGACGGTTGTTCTCGCCGCCTTCCAGGCCTATGGCATTTCCGTCGGCTTGCAGGGGCAGGCGGGGATCGTCACCAATCCCGGTATCTTCTTTTCGATCTCGACGACAATCACGCTGACCGGCGGCACGCTTTTCCTGATGTGGCTCGGCGAGCAGATCACCTCGCGCGGTATCGGCAATGGTTCGTCGTTGATCATTTTCGCCGGCATTGTCGCGGCCTTTCCGGCAGCCATCGTCCACACGCTCGAACTCGGCCGCCAGGGGCAGCTTTCGACCTTCCTGATCCTGACCGTGATGGTGATGGCGATCGCCGTCATCGCCTTCATCGTTTTCATGGAGCGCGCGCAGCGGCGTTTGGTGATCACCTACCCGAAGCGCCAGCAAGGCAACCGGACGTATGATCGGCAGACTTCTTTCCTGCCGCTGAAGCTCAATACGTCGGGTGTCATCCCGCCGATTTTTGCCTCGTCGCTGTTGTTGCTGCCGACCACGATCGCCAATTTTTCGGCGCACAGTGGCGGCGGCGGCATTCTCGCGACAATCTCGCTCTATCTCGGCCACGGCCGACCGCTTTACATGATCCTTTATGTCGTGCTGATTGTTTTCTTCACCTTCTTTTATACGGCGGTCGTCTTCAACCCGACCGAGACCGCCGACAATCTGAAGAAACACTCGGGCTTCATCCCCGGTATCCGGCCCGGCGAACGCACCGCACAATATATCGATAAGGTTTTGATGCGGATCACCGTTCTCGGTGCCGCCTATCTTTGCCTCATCTGCATCTTGCCCGAGATTCTCGTCTCCTATGCCGCCATGCCATTTTATTTCGGCGGCACCTCGCTCCTCATCGTGGTAAGCGTTATGATGGATACCGTGGCGCAGATCCACGGCCACCTTCAGGCGCACCAGTATGAAGGTCTGGTCAAAAAAGCCAGATTGAGAGGGAAGAAACGATGAGGTTGATTCTGCTCGGCCCACCCGGAGCAGGCAAGGGGACGCAATCAGCACGCCTCGTCAACAAATACGGCATTCCGCAACTTTCGACCGGTGACATGCTGCGTGCCGCAGTCGCCGCCGGGACGCCGATCGGCCGCGCGGCCAAGGCGGTCATGGATTCTGGCAGCCTCGTCTCCGACGATATCGTGCTCGGTATCATTGCCGAGCGGATCGAGCAGCCGGACGCGGCCAAAGGCTTCATCCTCGACGGTTTTCCTAGGACCGTGAAACAGGCTGAAGGTCTCGATAAATTGCTCGCCGACAAGCATCTCAGCCTCGACGCCGTCATCGAATTGAAGGTGAACGAGGCCGAATTGCTCGGACGGATCGAAAAGCGGGTCAAGGACACGCTTGCCGCCGGCGGCACGGTGCGTGCTGACGACAATGCCGAGGCTTTCAAAATCCGCCTCGATGCCTATCGCGAAATGACAGCCCCGGTTTCCGCTTATTACGCCGGGCGGGGCGAGTTGAAGGCAGTTGACGGCATGGCGCCGATCGAAACCGTCAGCGCGGCCATAGATCATGCGCTCGCCGCAGGGCAGCGGGTTTGAGATCGCGGAATCATTGGTTAAAGCGCTGATTTCGCCGCGATTTGCAGTTGACGCGGGGCGCTCGAAACACTAGATCAAGCGTTCCAAACCGAAATGATCGGACCCGGCCTCTTTGGGCAGCCACAGAGGGCCGGTTTCCTGTTATCAGGTGCCCCGCAAGGGCCGGCCTCCACCGGACGCGGGTTTTCGCCGTGGCTTTGCGGCAGATATGGAGAAACTAGTGGCACGTATTGCCGGCGTTAACATTCCGACGAACAAGCGCGTCGTCATTGCTCTTCAATATATCCACGGGATCGGCCCCAAGAAGGCGCAGGAAATCATCGAAAAGGTTCATATCGCGCCGGAACGGCGCGTGCATGATCTGACCGATGCCGAAATTCTGCAAATCCGCGAGACGATCGACCGCGACTATCAGGTCGAAGGCGATCTGCGCCGCGAAGTGTCGATGAACATCAAGCGGCTGACCGACCTCGGCGTCTATCGCGGTTTGCGTCATCGCCGCCAATTGCCGGTGCGCGGCCAGCGCACGCATACCAATGCCCGTACCCGCAAGGGCAAGGCGAAGCCGATCGCCGGCAAAAAGAAGTAACCGATAAACCGAGAAGCCCGAGCGCCTGGCATTACGGGCGCGCTGGAAGGACCGAAGCATGGCAAAAGAAGCAACAGGGACACGCGTCCGCCGCCGCGAGCGTAAGAATATCGTCTCCGGCGTGGCGCATGTGAATTCGTCGTTCAACAATACGATGATCACCATCAGTGACGCCCAGGGCAATACGATCTCCTGGTCGTCGGCGGGGACGATGGGGTTCAAGGGTTCGCGCAAGTCGACGCCCTATGCCGCGCAGATGGCGGCCGAGGACGCTGCGCGCAAAGCTGCCGAACACGGTATGCGCACGCTCGAAGTCGAAGTGTCGGGGCCGGGTTCCGGCCGCGAATCTGCGCTGCGTGCTCTGCAGGCTGCCGGCTTTACCGTCACCTCCATCCGTGACGTGACGCCCATTCCGCATAACGGCTGCCGCCCGCGCAAGCGCCGCCGCGTTTGATTGTTTAACTGTGCAGAGGCCTTCGGCGCTGGTTTCAGCCGAAGGTCCCTCATGCCCCAATGAGGATGCTCTCGTGATTCAGAAAAACTGGCAAGAGCTCATCAAGCCGAACAAGCTCGAGGTCGCCGCCGGCGACGACCCGAAGCGGCTTGCGACGATTGTTGCCGAACCGCTCGAGCGCGGCTTCGGCGTTACGCTCGGCAATTCGCTGCGGCGGATTTTGTTGTCGTCGCTGCAGGGCGCGGCGATCACCTCGGTGCATATCGACGGCGTGCTGCATGAATTCTCGTCGATCCCCGGCGTGCGCGAGGATGTGACGGACATCGTCCTCAACATCAAGGACATCGCCATCAAGATGCAGGGCGAGGGTCCGAAGCGCATGGTCTTGAAGAAGACCGGCCCGGGTAAGGTCACCGCCGGCGATATTTCGACGGTCGGCGACGTTCAGGTGCTGAACCCGAATCTCGTCATCTGCACCCTGGACGAGGGTGCGGAAATCCGCATGGAATTCACCGTCAACACCGGCAAGGGCTATGTGACGGCCGACCGCAATCGCAGCGAAGATGCGCCGATCGGCCTGATCCCCGTCGACAGCCTCTATTCGCCGGTGCGCAAGGTGAGCTATCGCGTCGAGAACACCCGCGAGGGCCAGATCCTCGATTATGACAAGCTGACGATGCAGATCGAAACCGATGGCTCGGTCTCGCCCGAGGATGCCGTCGCCTACGCGGCGCGTATTCTCCAGGACCAGCTCAATGTCTTCGTCAATTTCGAGGAGCCGCGCCGCGAGGAAGTCGCGCCGTCGATTCCCGAGCTCGCTTTCAATCCGGCGCTGCTCAAGAAAGTCGACGAGCTCGAGCTCTCGGTGCGTTCGGCGAACTGCCTGAAGAACGACAACATCATCTATATCGGCGATCTGATCCAGAAGACCGAAGCCGAGATGCTGCGGACGCCGAACTTCGGCCGCAAGTCGCTGAACGAAATCAAGGAGGTGCTGGCGCAGATGGGCCTGCACCTCGGCATGGAAGTCACCGGCTGGCCGCCGGAGAATATCGACGAACTCGCCAAGCGGTTCGAAGAGCATTATTGAGAGCAAGCCCTCTCCTTCGGGGGAGGGCCTTTGTTGGATAACAACACCCGGCCGTACCTTGGCACGGCGGCCGCATAAGGAGATGGGCCATGTATCACGGTCGCGCGAAGCGCCGCTTCAACCGCACGCATGAACATCGCAAGGCGATGTTCGCCAATCTGTCCCAGGCGCTCATCAAGCATGAGCAGATCGTCACAACGCTGCCGAAAGCGAAGGATTTGCGTCCGGTCGTCGAAAAGCTCGTGACGCTCGGCAAGCGCGGCGATCTACATGCGCGCCGCCAGGCGATTGCTCAGATCAAGGACGTCGATCTCGTCCGCAAGCTCTTCGATGTCCTGGGTCCGCGCTACAAGACCCGCAACGGCGGCTATACGCGCGTGTTGAAGGCAGGTTTCCGCCAGGGCGACAACGCGGCGCTTGCGGTGATCGAATTCGTCGACCGCGACGAGGACGCGAAGGGCAAGGATTCGGGGCCGGTGCTGGACGAGGCTGCGGCCGAGGCATGAGCGCCGATCTCGCCGTGACGGGTGCCGTCACCGGCGGCCCCCGTTGGATTTTACGTTTGGAAGGGGCGGCGCTGGCGATCGGCGCCGCCTTTTTCTTTTGGCTCGGCCACGGCTCCTGGCTCTTGTTTGCGCTTCTGTTCTTCACGCCGGATTTGTCGTTCCTGGCTTATCTCGTTTCGCCTCGCATCGGCGCCTTCGCCTATAATCTCGTCCATACGACGCTGGCTCCGCTCGTATTGCTCGGCCTCTCCAGCCTGCTGGTGCATCCCCTGGGCCAATCTATCGCCTTGATCTGGCTTGCCCATATCGGCGCCGACCGGGCTTTGGGCTACGGGCTAAAATATGCCACGGCCTTCGGCGACACACATTTGGGACATATCGGCCGCTAGGATTTGGTTCTATCGGCGGCAAATGACGAGGATCGTATGAAAGTGCTGTCTCGCCCTCTGATCGTGTTTGCCTTGACGTTCGGCGCGGCTCTTGCGGCGACGCCTTTGGCCGCGGAGCAAACCGTGCCGGCCTCAGCCGCCGAGATTACTTTGTCGTTCGCACCGATCGTCAAAAAGGTCGCGCCCGCGGTCGTCAACGTCTACGCATCGCGCACCGACACCGCGCCGCGCAATCCTTTGTTCGACGATCCGATCTTCCGGCATTTCTTCGGCGATTCGCAGGAGGAGCGGCCAGGCGGGCCGACAGCGCAATCGCTCGGCTCCGGCGTGCTGATCGATCCGAGCGGGCTTGTCGTCACCAATTATCACGTGATCTCCGGCATGACCGACGTGAAGGTCGCGCTCGCCGACCGGCGCGAAATGCCGGCTGAGATCGTGCTCCGCGATCAGCGCACCGATCTCGCGGTTTTGCGGCTCAAAGGCAAAGGGCCGTTTCCCTTCATGGAATTCGACGATTCCGACAAGCTTCAAGTGGGCGATCTGGTGCTCGCCATCGGTGATCCCTTCGGCGTCGGCCAGACCGTCACCCAGGGCATCATCTCGGCGCTGGCGCGCACGGAAGAGGGCATTTCCCATTACGGCTTCTTCATCCAGACGGACGCGGCGATCAATCCGGGCAATTCCGGCGGCGCTTTGGTCGATATGCATGGGCGGCTCATCGGCATCAATTCGGCGATCGTCTCGCAAACCGGCAGTTCGGTCGGCATCGGCTTTGCCATTCCCTCGGATATGGTGAAGGTGATCGTCGCCACCGCCAAAGCTGGCCGCTCGGCGGTCCGGCGTCCTTATCTCGGCGCCGGCCTGCAGAACATTTCGAAGGATATTGCCGATTCGCTCAATCTTGACCGGCCGGTCGGTACGCTCGTCACCGACGTGACGCCGAAGAGCCCGGCGGAAGCCGCGGGCCTGCAACATGGCGACCTCATCGTCGCCATCGACGGCCAGCCGACGGACGATGTCGAGGCCTTCAGCTACCGTTTCGCCACTGTGCCGCTCGGCAGCAATGCGGTGTTTTCGGTCATTCGCAGCGGTAAGCCGCTGGAGCTCACAGTCAAGGCGGAGGCCGCGCCGGACCTGCCGCGTGACCCGGTCAAGATCACCGGATCATCGCCTTTTGCCGGCGCAACGGTCATCAACATCTCGCCGGCGGTGGCGGAGGAATATTCGCTCGAATCGCCCAACCAGGGCGTGGTGATCAGCGACATCGATCAAGATTCGCGCGCCGCGGCGTTGAACCTGCAAAAGGGCGACGTCGTGATCGCCGTCAACAACAAGAAGATCGAGACGACGCACGACCTGGAGAAAGCCACCCTCGGCGATCATTATTTCTGGAAAATCAGCATCGGTCGCGGCAATCAGATCATCACCACGGTGGTGGGCGGCTAGCGCGTCGCCGAGACGCGCAGCGGTCTTAGTGCCATGCGAGGCTAACGGACCCGCCGCTTACGCGGCGCGGCGGGTACCCTTTTCCGCGTGCTTCAATCGGCTGAGGCGGCGTTTCAGCGACGACCAGAGATGGCGCACCTCTTCGGCAGCCTTGCCCTCGGTATCGATCTCGGTAACGCCCATGCCTTCGCGCGCCGCTTCCTGATAATCGACGCGGGCGACGACGAAGGGCCGCAGCAATCCACCCATAGCCTCGACGGCGGCAGCGCCGTCATTGACGCGCTGGCTCTCTTGCATCGGCGGGCATTGGTTGAGGACGAAGGCGTAATCCTTGCTGAGCGTCTTCAGTTTGCCGCGGGTGGCTTCGCTGGCCCAAATGTCGAAGATGGTCGGCCGCGCCGGGATGAGGCAGAGGTCGGCGGCGCGCATTGCGGCATCGGCGGCGGGCGAGTCGGTGGCGGGCGTATCGACGATGACCAGCGTCACGCGACCGCGGGCGAGCGCGGCCAGCGCGGCATCGAGCTTTGCAGCGGTCACGGCCTCGACCGGCAGGTCCTTGTCCTGGCGGCGATGGCCCCATTTCAACAACGACTTCTGCGGGTCCATATCGATAAGAAAGACGCGTTCGCCGGCTTCCTGCGCGGCGACGGCAAGGCAGGCAGCCAAAGTGCTTTTGCCGGATCCGCCCTTTTGATTGACCATTGCGACAATACGCATGTGAGGAGCTCCCGCGATTCGATGCAAAATTATACTTGCTTTCATTTCTCATCGAAACGTTAACTGACTGATAAAGATTTGGATTTGGCGCTGCAGCCCGAGCTTGCGAATATTCGCGGCGAGCGCTTTTTGCTCTTCATTTCCGAGACTTTCGCGCCCAAATTGAAGCTATATGTCCGATCTTTTCACCGCCGCACATTTATCCGATCAAGCGCCTCATCCGCTGGCCGACCGGCTGCGTCCGCAAAACCTCGACGAGGTCGCGGGCCAAGACCATCTGCTTGGGCCCGACGGCGCGCTGACGCGTCTGATCCGCGCCGGTTCGCTCGGCAGCCTGATCTTTTGGGGCCCGCCCGGCACCGGCAAGACCACGGTCGCGCGGCTCCTGGCTCAGGAGACCAAGCTCGCTTTCGTGCAGATCTCGGCGATTTTTTCCGGCATCGCCGAACTTAAGAAAGTCTTCGACGAAGCGCGCAAGCGCCGCGCCATCGGCCAGGGCACGCTGCTTTTCGTCGACGAGATCCACCGCTTCAACCGCACGCAGCAGGACAGTTTTCTGCCGGTGATGGAAGACGGCACGATCACTTTGATCGGCGCGACCACGGAAAACCCGAGCTTCGAATTGAACGCGGCGCTGCTGTCGCGGGCGCGGGTGCTGACCTTCCGCGCTTTGGACGAGGCGGCTTTGGCCAAACTTCTGCTGCGCGCGGAAAAGGTCGAGGGCAGGGATCTGCCGCTGACGCCCGAGGCGCGCGATGCGCTGCTGCGCATGGCAGATGGCGACGGCCGCGCCGTGCTGACGCTCGCCGAGGAAATCTGGCGTGCCGCGCCGCCGGCGCCGCTCGATGTCGCCTCCCTGACCGAGATCGTCCAGCGCCGCGCGCCGATCTACGATAAAGCCCAGGAGGGCCACTACAATCTGATCAGCGCGCTGCACAAATGCGTGCGCGGCTCCGACCCCGATGCGGCGCTCTATTATCTCGCGCGCATGCTCGATGCCGGCGAGGCGCCGCTCTTCATCGCGCGGCGCATCGTCCGCATGGCGGTCGAGGATATCGGCCTCGCCGATCCGCAGGCGCTTGTCGTCGCCAATGCGGCGAAAGAGGCCTATGATTTTCTCGGCTCCCCCGAGGGCGAGCTGGCGCTCGCCAATGCGCTGATCTATGTGGCGACCGCGCCCAAATCGAATGCCGCCTATCGCGCCTATGGCGCCGCCCAGCGGCTCGCCAAGGAGCATGGCTCGTTGATGCCGCCGAAGATCATTCTCAACGCGCCGACCAAATTGATGAAGAACGAAGGTTATGGCGCGGGCTATGAATATGATCATGATTCGCCCGAAGCCTTTTCGGGCCAGGATTATTGGCCGGAAAAGCTCGGCCGCCAGCAGCTCTACGCGCCGGTCGAACGCGGCTTCGAACGCGAGATCAAGAAGCGGCTCGATTATTGGGAAAAGCTCAGGAAGGAGCGGGATCAGTCGTGAGCGAGGAACGCGCGCCGGTGCAGGGGAAGCAAAGCGATCCGGACGGAAAGCCCGGGCAGCTTCGGCGCCATGCGCCGCGTCATGACGGAGGCGGGCAGGCAAGCCCGGTCCAGACCCTCACCGTCAGCGAAGACGAAGATGGTCTGCGCCTCGACCGCTGGTTCAAGCGGCATCTGCCGAGCCTGTCGCTGTCGCATCTGAACAAGATCGTCCGCACCGGCCAGGTGCGCGTCGATGGCGCGCGGGCGACGACGTCGACGCGGCTTGCCGCCGGACAGAAAATCCGCATTCCGCCGGTCACCGTGGCGCCATCGGCGCCGAAGCCCCCAGTGTCCGAAGCCGATCGCAGGGCGATTCGCAGCATGATCCTCTACGAGGATCAGGACCTGATGGTGCTCAACAAGCCGCACGGCCTTGCCGTGCAGGGCGGCTCAGGCACCAAGCATCATATCGATGGCATGCTGGCTTCGCTCGCGGATGAAAAGGGCGAGCGTCCGGTACTCGTCCATCGGCTCGATCGCGATACGGCCGGTGTGCTCCTTGTCGCCAAGTCGCGCCGCGTGGCGGCCAAGCTCGGCGAGATTTTCCGCTCGCGTCAGGCGCAGAAAATCTATTGGGCGCTGGTCGAAGGCGTGCCGAAGCCGGCGCAAGGCCGCATCTCGCTCTTTCTGGCTAAGGGCGAGGGCATGGGTGACGTGCGGGGGAAAAAAACGCCGGGCGCGCAGCCCGCGCGCGAAAAAATGCAGATCGCCAAACATGGCGATGCCGAGGCGCAGCATTCGGTGACCTATTATGCCGTCGTCGACAAGCTTCCCTCGCGGCTTGCCTGGCTGTCGATGAAGCCGATCACCGGCCGGACGCATCAATTGCGTGCCCATGCCGAGGCGATCGGTCATCCGATCATCGGCGATCCGAAATATTCGGGCGATGCGAAGGCGCCGCGCCATCACGACCCGGCGCGGCTGATCCCCGAGGGGATCGAGCGCAAACTGCATCTGCTCGCGCGGCGCCTCGTTCTGCCGCATCCGCGCGGCGGCACGCTCGATGTCACCGCGCCGCTGCCGCCGCATATGCAGAAAAGCTTCGATCTCTTCGGCTTCGACGTCAAAGGCCGGGACCCGATCGAAGACGCGCCGGAGTAATCAGCGCATGGTCCGAAAAAGTTGCAGGACTTTTTCGACAAGGCCATGCGCCGGCTTCTTCAATCACGGCATGGTCCGAAAAAGTTGCAGGACTTTTTCGACAAGGCCATGCGCCGGCTTCTTCAATCACGGCATGGTCCGAAAAAGTTGCACGACTTTTTCGACAAGGCCATGCGGAAGCGACGTCAGGATGCGAAGCTCGCATAGATCGGCCGGTAGGCGCGGCTTAAGATATGCCCCGGAATATCCGCCGGGCGCGGCACGCGGGCCAGATCGTGATCGAAAATATATTCGGCCACTCGCGCCGCCACATGCAGTGAGGCTTCGAGAATCTTGCTCTGCGGCGGATAGATGAGGCCGTCGGCAAGATTTTTCTCGGTGACCTGTTCGGCGACGGCCTTGGCGGCGACGATGAACATTTCTTCCGTCACGCGCTTTGCCTCGGTCGCGAACACCGCCATGCCCATCGCCGGGAAAATATAGACATTGTTGCCTTGGCCGGGGATGAAACTCTGGCCCTCGATCTCGACCGGCGGAAATGGGCTGCCGCTGGCGAAGATCGCGCGGCCTTGCGACCAGCGATAGGCTTCTTCCGCCGTGCATTCGGAACGCGAGGTCGGATTGGAATAGGGGAAGATGATCGGCCTTTTGTTGATATCGGCCATGGTCTCGATGACGGCCTGATTGAACAATTTCGGCACCGTGCTGACGCCGATAATGCCGGTCGGCCGCAGGTCCTTGATCGCATCGACGAATCGCGAAATCGGCGCATGATCGAGAGCGAAGGGGCGCTGGAAATCGGCGAGATCGTTGCGTGAACGGTCGACGAGCCCATTGATATCGAAAAGCGCATTGCGCGCCCGCGCCGCCTTGATGTCGAGGCCGTCGAGCGCCATCGCCTGGCTGATCAATTCCGCGATGCCGGTCGCCGCCGAGCCGCCGCCGAGGAACAAGAAGCGCTGGTCCGCCAGTTTCTCTTTCTTGATGCGCAAAGCGGCGAAAATGCCGGCGAGCGCGACAGCCGCCGTGCCCTGAATGTCATCGTTGAAGGTGCAGATCCTGTCCCGATAAAGCTCTAGAATCGGCACCGCATTGAAATTGGCGAAATCCTCCCACTGGATGCAGCACTTCGGATAAAGCGCCTGCACCGCTTGGACGAATTCATCGATGAAGGCGGCATAATCGGCGCCGCGCACGCGTTTCTGATTGAGCCCGAGATAGAGCGGGTCTTCGAGCAGTTCGGGATTGTTGGTGCCGACATCGAGCGTGATCGGCAGGCAATATTGCGGCGGCGTGCCGGCGCAGGCGGTGTAAAGCGCGAGCTTGCCGATCGGAATGCCCATGCCGCCGACGCCGAGGTCGCCGAGGCCCAGAATGCGCTCGCCATCTGTGACGACGATGAAGCGCACGTCTTTCTGCGGCCAATGGCCGAGCAGTTCCTTGATGCGGCCGCGCGCGCTGATCGGCAGATAGAGGCCGCGCGGCACGCGGAAGATCTGATCGAATTTCTGGCAGGCCTCGCCGACCGTCGGCGTGTAGACGATCGGCATGAACGTGGCCGGGTCCGACATCAGGATCGCATAGAACAAGGTCTCGTTGCGCGCCTGGAGATCGGACAAGAACATATATTTCTGCAGATCGTTGTCGAGATTGGACAATTCGGCGTGAATCCGCGCCATCTGCAATTCGAGCGTCACCGGGCGCGGCGGCAGCAGGCCCTCAAGGCCGTGCGCGCGGCGCTCGGCGTCGGAAAAGGCCGTGCCTTTGTTCAAGCGGGGATTGCGGAGAAGCTCATAGCCGACCGTGGTTTCCCCAGACATTCTCCGCCCCCGAATTTCTGCGATCAGCCGCTGTTGCGCAGGCCGGCTGAAATGCCGTTGATCGTGATCTGCACGGCGCGCAAGATCGATTCGTCCTCGTTGTCCGCGGCGCGATGCAGCTTGAGCAGCTCGACTTGCACATGATTGAGCGGATCGAGATAGGGAATGCGCATCTTGAGCGAGGCGTCGAGCGTCGGATTGTCCTGCAGCAGTTCGTTCTGGCCGGTCACTTTCAGGAGCGCATCGACGGAAGCCATCCATTCGGCGCGGATGGCCTGAAAGATCTTATCGCGCACATTGCGATCGGGCACGAGTTCGGCGTAGCGCGAGGCGATGCCGATGTTGCTCTTGGCCAGGACCATTTCCATGTTGGAGAGCATGGTGCGGAAGAAGCCCCATTCGCGATACATGTCCTGCAGGAACTTCAATCCGGTGTCCGGATGTTTCTGCGTCCATGCCTTGAAGGCGGCACCGAAGCCGAACCAGCCCGGCAGCATCAGCCGGCACTGCGCCCAGGAGAAAACCCAAGGGATAGCGCGCAGATGCTCGATCTTGCGCGTCTTGGTGCGCGAGGCCGGCCGGCTGCCGATATTCAGCGTGGCGATCTCGGTAATGACGGTCGAGGCCCAGAAATAGCTCTCGAATTCGGGGGTGTCGTAGACGAGGGCGCGATAGGCCTTGAAGGCGTGACCGGAAATTTCCTCCATCGCCGACAAATATTCCTCGCGCGGCGCATGCTGCTCCGGCATCAGCAGTGAGGCTTCGAAGGTCGCGGCGACGAATGTTTCGAGATTGCGCCGGCCGACATCCGGGTTCGAGAATTTCGACGAGATGATCTCGCCCTGCTCGGTGACGCGGATCTGGCCGCCGACCGCGCCGCTCGGCTGCGCCAGGATGGCTTCATAGGCCGGTCCGCCGCCGCGGCCGACCGAGCCGCCGCGGCCGTGGAACAGGCGCATCTTCACGTCATGGCGCTTGAACGTCTCGATCAGGCTGATTTCCGCTTTGTATAATTCCCAGCCGGAGGTGATGAAGCCGCCGTCCTTGTTGCTGTCGGAATAGCCGAGCATGATCTCCTGCGTATGGCCGCGGCTCTCGACCAGGCGGCGATAGGCGGGCAGGGCAAAGGCTTTTTCCATGACGCCGGCGCAATTGCGCAGGTCGGCGATCGTCTCGAACAGCGGCACGATATCGATCTTGCTCTTGCCGTCCGGCGTGATGAGGCCGACCTCCTTGAGGAGGACCGCCAGTTCGAGCATGTCGGAGACCGATTCCGCCTTCGAGATGATGGCCGTGCGGATGGCTTCGGCGCCGTAGGTCGCGCGGACCTCGACCGCCGCATGAAAGATCGCGAGCTCCTTGCGGGTCTCTTCGGAATAGGTGCAGAACGGCGAGACGAGCTGGCGGACTTCGTTCAGCTCCTTGACGAGAAGCGTGACGCGCTCGTCCTCGCTGCGGGACTTATAATCGGTGCCGGGTGCGACGGCCTCGAGCAGCTCGGCGATCGTGCGTTCATGCACGTCCGAATTCTGCCGCAGATCGATCGTTGCGAGATGGAAGCCAAAGCAGCTTGCGGCGCGGCGCAAGGCCCGCAGCCGGCCGCGGGTGATCAGCCGCGAGCCGTGCAGTTTCAGCGATTGGTCGATGATATGCAGGTCGCGGCGGAATTCGTCGGCGTTGCGATAGGCCGGCATGAAATCGCCGCGCGAGCGGATCGGATATTGATCGTCGATGGCGCGCAGGTTGGCGGCGATCCGGCCGCGGATCGCAGCGACCGCGCGGCGATAAGGCTCGGCCATGCGATGCGGCGAGGAATCGGGCGAGCTCGAGGCGAGCTCGCGCAATTCGTCCGTGACCTCGACGAGTTCTGCGGTGAGCGATAGTTCGCTGCCGAGTTTGCTCAATTCGTCGAGATAATGGGTCAGAATGCGCGCGCCATGCATCTGCGTCGTCGTGCGCAGCACTTCGGCATCGACATAGGGGTTGCCGTCGCGGTCGCCGCCGATCCAGCTGCCGAGCCGTAGGAACGACGGGATCGGCACATCATCCAGCGACGGGTCATAGGCGCGGACCTGCCGCTCGATCTGCTGGTAGAGCCGTGGCACTTCCTTGAGGAACGTATAGTCGTAATAGGCGAGGCCGTTCGAAACTTCGTCGCGGACGTTGAGCTTGGTGCGGCGGAGGAGACTCGTCTGCCAGAGGATCAGCACGGCGCGGCGGATCTTGTCCTCGATTTCGGTCTCTTCCTCCGGTGTCCATTGCTGCCGGTCGCGCCGTTCGAGCAGATGCGCGATCGCCATTTCGCGCATCATCGTGCTCTTGCGCCGCACTTCTGTCGGATGCGCGGTCAGGACGGGAACCATGAAGGCATGGTCGAAAAAGTCCTGCAATTGCTCCGCGGTGATGCCGGCTTCATGCGCGCGGGAGAGGGCGCGCGCCAAAGTGCTCGGCGGCGGCGGCAGATTGGCAATCGCATCGCGGCGCAATTTGCGGATCTGATCTTGATCCTCGGCAATATTCGAGAGATGCGAGAAATAGGAATAGGCTCGCACAATCTGCATGGATTGCGACGGGGTCAGCGATTCCAGAATGGATTCGAGCTTGCGCCGCTCGGCCTCGTCGCCGTCGCGGTGGAAGCGCACGGAGGTCTGGCGGATCAGCTCCACCAGATCGAAAATGTCCTGGCCCTGTTCCTCGCGGACGGTATCGCCGAGAATGCGGCCGAGCAGCCGGATGTCGTCCTTCAGCGCGCGGTCGGGCTCGCGGTCGGCGGCAAATTCGGCCCTGTCGGTTTCTTTGTTCATATGACGCTCCGGCGCTCCCTCTGGTCCTAACTTCTCTATAGCTCCTGCCGAAAGGGCACGCTGCGGATTTTTCGGCCGGTCCAGCGCGACATTTCACCCCCGACTTTTATGGGCTAAAGGGGGATTAATGCGCGAAGATCCACCCAAACCGCAAGCTCAGCCGGCCGATCCGGTCGCCAACCCGGCCGCCGACCCCGTCGCCTTGGCGCGGCGGGAGCAACAAAAACCCCTGCCGCGGCGCTTCTATCAAGATGCGCGCGCCCAGCCCGCCGGGGACGGCTTCGGGCTTGTGCTCGACGGCCGTCTCGCCAAGACCCCCGCCAAGCACGATCTTATCGTGCCGACCCAGGCGCTGGCCGACGCCATCGCCGGCGAATGGCAGGCCCAGCAAGAGAGCATCGATTTCGCGGCGATGCCGCTGACGCGGCTGGCCTTCACCGCCGTCGACGGCGTCGCCGGCCAGATCCCGGCGGTCATTGACGATATCGCCAAATATGCCGAAACCGATCTCGTCTGCTATCGCGCCGAGGCGCCGGCGAGCCTGGTCGAAGCCCAGGCGGCGGCTTGGGACCCGGTTCTTGATTTTGCTGCAACGCAGCTCGGTGCGCGGTTCTTCTGTGTCGAGGGCGTGAGCTTTGTGGCGCAGCCCGCGGCCGCACGGGCCGCCGTGCGGGACCACATTGTCGAGATCGGCGGCAGCCGGGTCGCGCCCTTCGCGCTCGCGAGCCTTGCCACCATGACGGCGCTGACCGGTTCGGTCCTCATCGCCCTGGCGCTGACGCAGGGGCAACTGAGCCTCGACGCGGCCTGGGGCGCCGCCCATGTGGACGAAGATCATCAAATCCGCCAATGGGGGGAGGACCGCGAAGCGATGGTGCGCCGCGACCGGCGCTTTGCCGATATGGCGGCGGCGGTGGAATTTTGGCGGCTCATCAACGCCGCCTAGGCCATTGCCGGAAAACGCCCGGAACGCCAGCGCGATCCCGCCGTTCGCCTCCTTGTGTTCCCTGGCCCGGAAGCATAGGTTCCGGCCAGACCAGAATGGAGGCCCGCAATGGGATCGTTTTCAATTTGGCACCTGTTGATCCTCGGCGCCGTCGTCCTGCTGTTGTTCGGCGGCAAGGGCAAGATTTCCGACATCATGGGCGATTTCGCTAAAGGCATAAAATCCTTCAAGAAAGGCCTTGCCGACGACGAGACGCCCGCGGCGGGCGCACCGCAGGCGCTCGACCATCGCCCCGGTGTCGAGGCAAACCCCGTCTCACAGTCGCAAAAGGCCAGTTGATCCGCGCGCTCGAACGGCATTCCCATGTTTGAATTCGATGCCGGCAAGCTGATCATCATCGCGATTGCCGCGCTGATTTTCATCGGTCCGAAAGACCTGCCGCGCGTCATGCGGCAGGTGGGCCAGGCGGTCGGCAAGCTGCGGCGCATGGGGGCCGAGTTCCAGGCCCAATTCATGGAAGCGATGAATGAGGCCGGTGCCGAGGACCTCAAGGCCGATGTCCATAAGCTCACCGAAAGCGCCAAGATCGATCTCGGCTTTGATCCGCTGCACGCGGCCAAGAGCGAAATGATGAGCGCCGTCCGTCAGATCGAGGCCCCGGTCAAGCCGGTGGAGGCGGCGGTCCCAGCGGCCGTCCCGGAGGTCTCGGAAGAAAGTCTCAGCGTGGCGGAGCCTCTCGCCGTCGCGCGCGCGAAAGATTGATGCGATTTCATGTCCGACGCCGATATTGAGGCGACACGCGCGCCGCTGATCGACCATCTGATCGAATTGCGGGCGCGTCTCATTCGGGCGCTGCTCGCCTTCGTCGCGATGTTTATCATCTGCTTCTTCTTCGCCAAGAACATCTACAACGTCCTGCTCATGCCCTACGAGCGGGTGGCCGGTCCGGGCGCAAAACTCATCTTCACGGCGCCGCAGGAATATTTCTTCACGCAGATCACGGTCGCGATTTTCGCCGCCGCCGTCCTCGCCTGTCCGATCATCTTCGCGCAAATCTATGCCTTCGTTGCGCCGGGCCTTTACAAGCAGGAGCGGCGTGCCTTCGCGCCTTATCTGTTCGCGACGCCGATTTTCTTTCTGCTCGGCGCGCTGCTCGTCTATTTCGTCGTGATGCCGAACCTGCTCGGCTTCTTCATGGGCATGCAGCAGGCGGCGCAGCCCGGCCGGCCGCAGATCGAGCTTCTGCCGCGGGTCAGCGAATATCTGTCGCTGATCATGACGCTGATCTTCGCCTTCGGGGTGGTCTTTCAACTCCCCGTGGTTTTGACGCTGCTGGGCCGTGTCGGCCTTGTCGATGCGGCGTTTCTGCGGCGTCAGCGCCGCTATGCCGCCGTGCTGGTCTTCGTTGCCGCGGCGGTGCTGACCCCGCCGGACGTCTTCTCCATGATGGCCCTTGCCGTCCCCGGCCTGCTCCTCTACGAACTTTCGATCCTCGCCGTCGCTTTCATTGAAAAGCAGCGCGCAGCCGAGGCGCGGGCGGCCGCCGGCACCTGATTTCGAGGTTTCTTTCATGTACGACATCAAGTGGATCCGGGAGAATCCGGGAGCTTTTGACACTGGCTTGGCGCGGCGTGGGCTCACGTCGTTGTCGGCGTCGCTGCTCGCCCTCGACGATCAGCGCCGCGCCGCCATCGCCAAGGCGCAAAGCGCACAGGAGCGGCGCAACGCCGCCTCGAAGGAAGTCGGCGCTGCGATGAAGGCGGGCGACGGCGTCAAGGCCGCGGCGCTGAAGCAGGAAGTCGCCGACCTCAAATTGGCTCTGACCACCTATGAGGAGGAGGAGCGCAGCGCCATTGCCGCGCTCGATGCGGCGCTCGCGCAAGTCCCGAACATTCCACTGGCCGAGGTTCCCGAAGGCAAGGACGAGAACGACAATCCGCAATTGCGCGCTGTCGGCAGCAAGCCAGAGTTTGCTTTCAAGCCAAAGGAGCATTTCGAGATCGGCGAGGCGCTCGGCCTGATGGATTTCGAGACGGCGACAAAACTATCCGGCGCCCGTTTCGTCATCTTGAAAGGCGCTCTGGCGCGGCTCGAACGCGCGCTGGGCCAGTTCATGCTCGATCTGCATACGAGCGAGCATGGCTATACCGAGGTCAATCCGCCGCTGCTCGTCCGCGACGAGACGATGTTCGGCACAGCGCAATTGCCGAAGTTCCGCGACGACCAGTTTCCGACCTACCTCGAGCCGATCACGCAGCTTGAAAGCATGATCGAATATGAACGCCGGCGCGGCGAAGAAAAAGACACGATCGAAGCCGAGGCCGAGGCGCGCGCCGAGCAATTCGTCGATGATTTCATTCGCGGCGCCAAGGGCCGCGGGCTCGATGAACGCTATGCGCGGAACCTGGCAAAGCGCGATGCGCGCTACGATCTCTTTGCCGAATTCGATCTCAAATATTGGAACCATCAGCTCGCCAAGCGGGCGCTGTGGCTGATCCCGACGGCCGAAGTGCCACTGACCAATCTCGTGCGTGAGTCGATCCTCGACGAGAGCCAATTGCCGCTGCGCGTCACCGCCGCGACGCCCTGTTTTCGCGCCGAGGCGGGCGCGGCGGGGCGCGATACGCGCGGCATGATCCGCCAGCATCAATTCACCAAGGTCGAACTCGTCTCGGTGACGACGCCGGAGCAGTCGCATGACGAACACGAGCGGCTGCTTGCCAGCGCCGAGGCCGTGTTGAAGCGCTTGGGCCTTGCCTATCGGGTGGTGACGCTCTGCACGGGCGATATGGGTTTTGCCTCGCAGAAAACCTATGACATCGAAGTCTGGCTGCCGGGGCAGGGGCGCTATCGCGAGATTTCCTCTTGCTCGCTTTGCGGCGATTTCCAGGCCCGCCGCATGGAGGCGCGTTACCGGCCGGAGGGCAGCAAGGCGACCCGCTTCGTCCATACGCTCAACGGATCCGGGGTGGCGGTGGGCCGCGCCCTCGTTGCCGTGCTGGAAAATTATCAGAACGAGGACGGCTCCGTAACCGTGCCTGATGTCTTGCTGCCATATATGGGCGGTATCAAGCGGCTCACGAAAACGGCATAGATTCGCGACTCATATGCGCATTTTGGTCACCAACGACGATGGCATTCACGCGACGGGGCTTCAGGTTCTGGAGCGAATCGCCGCGCAGCTTTCCGACGATATCGTCGTCGTGGCGCCCGAGCACGACCAAAGCGGTGTCTCGCATTCGCTCTCGCTCAACGATCCGCTGCGGCTGCGCAAGATTTCCGAGCGTCGATACGCCGTCAAAGGCACGCCGACGGATTGCGTCATCATGGGCGTGCGCGAGATTTTGCGGGGCCGCCAGCCGGATCTGGTTCTGTCAGGCGTCAACCGCGGCTCGAATATCGCCGACGATGTCACCTATTCGGGCACGATTGCGGCGGCGATCGAAGGCACGATCCTCGGTGTGCCGTCGATTGCGCTGTCGCAGACTTATCACCCCGCCGATCACAATGAACTCGATTGGGATTGCGCCGAAGTTCATGCGCCGCGCATCATCAAGGCGCTGCTCGACGAAGGCATCGACCGCGACGTGTTGATCAATATGAATTTTCCCGGTTGTCCGGCCGAGGAAGTGACGGGCGTCTCGGTAACGGTGCAGGGCCGGCGCGATATGCAATTGGCCCGGCTTGAGCGTCGCCTCGATGGCCGCGGCAATCCTTATTATTGGATCGCCTTCGACCGTGACATCAGCGCGAGGCGTCCAGGGACCGATCTCGATGCCTTGTGGAACAAACGCATCTCGGTGACGCCACTCAAGCTCGACATGACCGACGAGGTCTCGGTCACGCGTTACACCCGCATTTTCGATGGCGTCCAATTTGCGCCGCGTCGGAAGGAAAGCGCCGAATAGCTGTTGGTGCCCGGGCCATTGGCTTCCGGCTTGGCCTAAATCGTGAAATCATCGATCTCCGCGTGATTCGGCCGTGGCGATGCTGTCCCGGCGGCCGGCGCTGCGTTGCGAGAAAGCGCGGAACGTGAAGAAAAGCGGATCGCTGGCTATCGCGGAGGAAGACGCCGCCGCGGCGCGTGCCGAGGAGAAAGCGGCGTTTCTCTTGCGTCTGCGTTCCGGCGGTATCCGCGATCTCGACCTGCTGCGCGCGCTCGAAAAAGTGCCGCGCGAAATGTTCGTGCCGCATCGTTTCGTCGATCTTGCCCGGCGCGATCTCGCGCTGCCGATCGGCTGCGGCCAGACGCTGACCGAGCCCTCGCTCGTCGCCCGCATGATCGCAGCCCTGGGACTGACCCAAGATCATCGCGTGCTCGAAATCGGCACCGGGTCCGGCTATGCAACGGCGATCCTCGCCGAGATCGCCGCGCAAGTCATATCGATCGAGCGCTTCCAGACTTTGGCGATCGCGGCGCGGCTACGGCTCGAGCGCCTCGGCAAGCAGAACGTCGAAGTAATCTTCGCCGACGGTCTTTCCGTGCCGGCATCGGCCGGCCCCTTCGATCGCATCTTGATCCACGGCCGGCTCGATTGCCCGCCGGCTGCTTTCGCCGGCCTCCTGCCGGAGGATGGCCGCATCGTCATGGCGCGGCGGGATGCGCAGGTGACATGGCGTCAGGTGCTCGTCGAATTGCGCCGCGGCCCCGATGGCGACCTTGTCGAAACGGTGCTTGGCCCATGCCGGTTGCCGGCCTTGCTGGCGGGCACCGCGGAGGTTTTGTGAGCCGGCGCGTTAAGCGCGCATTAAGCTAAAATGCGACGGAATTGGGTGAAGCGGCGTTCATCTTAAACGCTCCCTTAACTCGCTTGCTCGCTTAATGCGACCCACGATCTTTGTCTGTGGGTTGCGTCATGGCCAGTTTTGCGTCGGCATTGAACACCGGTCTCACGATTCGTCTTTTGATAGCCGGTTGCTGCGCCGGCCTGCTCGCCGGGTGTGCCGATTCGGATCGCCTGGCGGGAAATCCCTTCTCCGATCCGTTCCGCGGCGACATCGACCGCACGCCGACAGCGAGCATTTCCGAGCCGGCGCAGTCGGCGCCGACCCAGCCGGTCGAGTCGCGGCCGCTGACCCCGCCGCCGGGCAATTACGCGAGCCATCCCTATTCGAGCTATGCGGCGCCGGCCTATCCCAGCCAGCATTTAGCCTCGCGCGGCTGGAGCGGCAGCGATACGGCGACAGGCCCCGTTCGCCAGAGCGCGGCAGGCTGGACCGCGGAGGGCGGCATGCCGGTCGTCGTGGCCTCGGGCGAGAACGCCGAGATCATCGCCCGCCGCTACGGCATTCCGACCGAAGCGCTGGTGCATACCAATGGCTATTCCTATGCCGGCCAGATCCGGCCGGGCGCGCACATCGTGATCCCGACGTATAACGCTTCCCTCGCGGCCTCGAGCGGCGTGCGCCTCGACGCGGCGCGGGACGCGCAGCGTCGCGCCCAGGCGCGGATCCACGCCGAACGGCTGCACTTCGTGCGTGGACCGGAGCCCGCGGATACACGCCGCCTCCGCGCCGAAAAGCGCGAAGCCGAGGCGCGGGAAAAGCTGGCGCTGCGCGAGAAGCACGAAAAAATTGCCAAGATGCATGTACGGCCGGAGGCCGATGCCGCGCCTGTCGAGCACCGCCACACCCGTGTCGCCGAAGCGGCCCCGATCATCAAGCGGCCAGTCGACCATATGCCGACGGCAAGCCTCGAGCCGGCGCACGAGGAAACCGCTGCGGCAGCCGATGCGCCGCCGGAATTCCGCTGGCCCGCGCGCGGCCGGATCACCGAAGGCTATCGGCGCGGCAGCAACGACGGTATCAATATCGCGTTGCCGGAAGGCACCTCGGTCAAGGCCGCGGAAGCCGGCGTCGTCGTCTATGCGGGCAACGAGGTGCGCGGCTACGGCAACCTTGTCCTCATCCGCCACCCCAATGGTTTCGTAACGGCTTATGCCAACAACGACGAGCTGGAAGTCAGGCGAGGGCAGGTGGTCCGGCGCGGGCAGGTCATCGCCAAGTCGGGCGAAACCGGTAATGCGACATCACCGCAGCTCCACTTCGAAGTTCGCAAGGGCGCGACGCCGGTCGATCCGACTCAATATCTCGCCGGGCTTTAACGCGCCGGAGGCAGAAATTGTCGGACGCTCACCGCGCCGCGAAAACGAGATAGGCCGCGATTTCCGCGGCCTGCTGGGCGGCGCCGGCAACATCGCCGGTCTGGCCGCCGATGAGCCGCCGGGCCAAAGCCGTCACGCCGTAAGCGCCCAAAATGCTGAGCAGCAGCCCGGTGAGAATGCGCCCAAGGCTCGCGCCCGCGAGCCATGGCAGCAAGCTCAGAACGAAAGCCGCGAGTGCCGCGATGCGCAGCGGCGGCTGATCGCTTCTGGCGGAGAAGCCCGCGCCTTCCATTCGGGCCGGCGGCAACAGGACAAGCGGTAGAAGCGCCAGCGTACGCGAGACGGCGGCGGTCGCGATCAGCACCAGAGCGGCCAGCAGCAGATTGTGCCGCGCCACGATTGCGACGCTGAAAATCCGCAGCAAGAGGCTCGTCATAAGCGCCAGCGTTCCGAAGCTGCCGATCCGGCTGTCCTTCATGATGGCGAGACGCTGTTCCGGTGCGTTGCCTCCCATCGCATCGGCAAAATCGGCCAGACCGTCCTCGTGGAACGCGCCGGTGACGACGATGAGCGTGACGATCGCGAAGACCGCGGCGAGTTGCACCGGCAACCCGATTTGCGTCGCAAGCACCATGAGGAGGGCCGCGACCGCGCCAATCAGCGCCCCGGCGAAGGGCAGCATTTTTACGCGGGCGGATATTTCCGCACCATGCGGATTGCGTTCGAAACCGAGAGGCGGAATGGGCAGCCGCGAATAGAAACGCAGGCAAGCCAAGAGGTCGCTCGCCAAGTCGGTCAGGACTTCACGCACATCGGGCAGGTTCATCCCGGCAGTCTCCTGCGAGGCCCCTGTTTTGTCGAGCGCCATCTGGCGGCCCTTCACCGTCGCGATAGTCGGCAAAGACGCGTATTGCGGCGAGAAGCGAAAACAAAAAGAGTACGCGCGAAGCTGCGCCTCTTTTTGGCCATATCGCCTGCAAGCGGTGTGTCTTCGATGCGCTAGCGAGTCCATGACCGCTCGGCCATAGTCCTCAGTCACGATAAATTTAAACTTGGGAGTGCGGAAATGCTCAAACGGATCGCACTGGCCCTTCTCCTGCTTGGGCTTGCTGGATGCGGGCCGCTCGCGCTGCCTTCGGTCTCGAGTTCTTCGTCGACGCCGGCGCAGCCGCTGAATGGTTTTTCGGCCATGCGTTGCAACAGCAACGTCACTATGACCGGCTGCTAGACGGTTTGGTGCCGCCTATTCGGCGAGCTGGGCGTCCGGCAGGTCGGCATAATCTTCGGCGCGCGTGTCGTCGCGCGCCGTATTGGGCAGCAGCGCTGACAACACGGCGGCAACCAGCACATTGGCAAGAAACGCCGTGATCCCGTTATAGACCGCGAAGCTTGATCCAAAAACATTATGCACCGGCACCCAGGCCGCCGGCGTCCAGGCCAGCCATGTGCCGATGACCATGCCGGCCGCCCAGCCGGCGAGCAGGGCCCAGCCGTTGAACCAACGTGTATAGAGCCCGAAGATCACCGCCGGAAAGATCTGCGCCATCCACATGCCGCCAAGCAATTGTAGATCAAGCGCGAACTTGGTCGGCACGAAGAGAATGAAGGCGAGCGCGCCAACCTTGACGATCAGCGACATCAGCTTGGCGATCACCGCTTCTTCCCGTGCGTTCATCGCCGGGTGAATGAAAGGCTTCCAGATGTTGCGCGTAAAGGTGTTGGCCGCGCCGATCGACATGATCGCCGCGGGAACGAGCGCGCCGATGGCAATGGCGGCGAAGCAGAAGCCGACGAACCAGTCCGGAAACACGCTGAGGATGAGATGCGGCACGGCATCCTGCGGATTCTTCACATGGACGCCCACGGCAAGCGCCATGTAGCCCATCAACGCGATCAGCGCGAGCATCACCGAATAGGCCGGCAGTGCGACGGCATTGATGCGGATCGTATTGCCGCTGCGTGCCGAAAGCATCCCGGTCATCGCGTGCGGGTACATGAGCACCGCGAGGCCCGATCCGAACGCGAGTGTGATGAAGGGAACGATCTGCTTCGGCGTGAGCAAGAGGCCCGCAGCGGCCTTGCTGCCGCTCAACGCGGCCTTTTTCGCCAGCGCCGCGCCCGCGGCATCGAAAATCGCGCCGTAGCCGCCAAGCTTCGCCGGAATGACGACGATTGCGGCGATGACGAAGATATAGATCATGATGTCTTTGACGAAGGCGATCATCGCCGGCGCCCGCAAACCGCTGCGATAGGTGTAAAGCGCCAGGATGACGAAAGCGACCGTAAGCGGCAGGTGGCTCATCAGCCCGCGGCCTTCGAAGCCTAGCGCCTCGATCACCCGCTCCATGCCGACGAGCTGCAGCGCGATATAGGGCATGGTCGCGAGGATGCCGGTGAAGGCGACGGCGAGTTCCAGCCATCGGTTGCCGTACCGGCCGAGCACGTAATCGCTGGCGGTCAAATAATTCTTGCGATGCGCGACCGCCCAGAGCCGGGGAAAGGTCAGATAGAGCAGCGGATAGATGATGATCGTATAAGGTACGGCGAAGAAGCCATAGGCGCCGACAGCATAGAGCACGGAGGGTACGGCGATGACGGTATAGGCCGTGTAAAGATCGCCGCCGATCAGGAACCACGAGACCCAGGCGCCAAACCGGCGGCCGCCGAGGCCCCATTCATTGAGATCGTTGAGGTCGCCGCGTTTCCAATGCGCCGCGACGAAGCCGAGAACCGTGACGAGAAGAAAAAAACCGATGAAGACGGCAGTTGCGGCCCAATTCAAATGGTCGATCACCGCTTCTCACCTTTATAGACAAGATAGGTCACGAGGCTCGAGAGCGGGATCAGGACAATGAGAAACCAATAGAAGAAGGGAAAGCCGAACAGCCGCGGCTCGGCGACATTGTAGAACGGGACGAGCAAAGTCGCTAACGAGGGCAACGTCAAAAGCAGATATTTCATCGTCCCCCCGTGCGGCTTGCGGCACGGCAGCGAGGCGACGCCGGCCGAGGAGAAGACTTAGCGAAGCGGCGCGCGGCGATCAAGTCTGCATGCTCTGCGCGCCGCGGAGGTGCTCTAGCGGGCGATGACCTCGACATCGTGGTCATGCGTCGATTCGACTTTGAATGTCGCCTGATAGGATTTGGCGCCATGCCGCGCGATAGCGACATATTCGCCCTCGGCCAGGACGACGGACGGGAAGGCGCCGATCAATTCGCGGATCACGTCGCCGCCCGGCGTCAGGATCGTGAATGCCGAATTGGCGAGGGCCTCACCGCCCGGCGCATTGACGAGCTTCAAGGTCATGACGGCGGCGCGGTGGCGCAGCGTTGCATCCGTCAGTTTACCTGCCTGCACGTGCAGGTCTGCGCTGACGACCGAATTGGTGGCGTTGGCGATGCCATTCTGTGCCAGCGAGCCGACACCGGTCGTGTCGAGCAAAGTCGAGACCACGTGATAATTGCCCTCCGGCAGGCCGATGATATCGCCGGCCCTCGCCTTGGAGAGGATGAGCTTGGCTTCGGCGTTGTTGTGGGCGGGGACATAGATCGAAATCGTCAATTTCGCCGGATTGATCGGCTGGTCGCCAAGCATGGGCACGATGCGCAGGCCGCCGGCATTGAGCACGAGCCGCTCGCTCATCGGCGCGCCAGCCATGGTGACGCGCTGTGTCATGCCGGCGAGCCCCATCGCACAATGGACGATGTAAGTGCCGTCCGGCAAAGAGAGCGAGGGTGCGGCCTCGTTCGATTCCGCGACGAGCTTGTGCGAACCGTCGGCTTCGAGCGTTTCATCGAAGATGCGCCATTTGAGGCCGTCGCTGATCGGATGCAAATCGGTCGCGCTCAGCAGCGCCGACAGAAGCAAGGGATGACGCGGTGTCTGCGGCGTGCTGTCGTGGCGGGGCGCCATCAGGCCGCCGGGCGGAATGATCGGCGCGATCACATCGCCGTTGTCTTGCGCAAGGGCCGGCGAGAAGAGGCCGAGGCTCAGATGAAGGACGAGGGCCGGAAGGGCGAACGCAAAGCGGCGCGGCAACAAGTTCATCGGCGGAATCTAGCAGAGAATCCGGCTTTGTGATGGCTGACCCGCACCGAGGGGACAGGCAAAATCGCGTGCAACGCCGCCTGTTCCATGCGAATGAGCGGCGCCGAATTCTACGGGAAAGGTTGCCAGCTTGAACAATGACATGATCGATCTTCTGCGTAAGCGGCGCTCGGCGCCGCCTGCCTTGTTGAGGGGCCCCGGACCGACGCCACCAGAGCGCGACCTACTTCTGACGCTTGCCTCGCGCGTCCCTGACCATGGCAAGCTCGTGCCGTTTCGTTTCATTGTTTTCGAAGGCGAGGCGCGGGAGAAAGCCGGCGCGATCATTGCCGAGGTTTTTGCCGCCGCACATCCCGAAGCCGGCGGCGCCGATCTAGAAAAAGAGCGCGCGCGTCTCGCCCTGGCGCCACTCGTGATCGGCGTCGTCTCGCGCGCCGCACCGCATCATAAAATTCCGGAATGGGAGCAGATACTCTGCGTCGGGGCGGTGTGCTTCAATCTCGAAGTCGCCGCCCATGCGCTCGGCTTTGCGAGCACGTGGCTGACGGAATGGTACGGCTACGACCGGACGGTGTTGAAACGTTTCGGCCTCGCCGAGCATGAGAAGATCGCGGGCTTCATTCACATCGGCCGCGATCCGGGGCCGCGAGAAGACCGTGTGCGGCCGCAGCTTTCCGAGATCGTTACCGATTTCCGGGCTTGACGAACGAAACTTCAGGGCGCGCGTCTCACAATCCCATCAAATCCGTCCCGTTTCGCCGTCGTGGCGAGGCTTTCCGTTTCGTCGTCGATCAGCAAAGCCGGAATTCCAGCCGCCTTGGCGGCCAGCACCGTGAGATGGCGGGCGAGATTGAGCGGGCCGCTGTCCCCGTCGCTCACATCGAGGGCGTTGGCAAATGCGCGAGCGTCGAAGCTAAGAGCCACGAGGCGCCGGCTTGTGGCGGCAAGCGTCCTCAATTGAAAGATCGCGGCAGGCGCAGCGATCAGCCCGATGATCTGCGTCGTCCCGTCCTCAAGGCCCAGCTCGGCTTCCCGCACGGCAAGCCTGACGCCGAGATGCTCGACCTCGGCGCCATGGCTGACCGGCAGGACGATCCCATCCGGCGCCGCCGCGATCAGTTCGTCGAGGTCTTGCTCGATCGTTTCGCCGCGCGACTCGATGTGGACATAGAGTTTCTGCCGGCCGGGGCGCAGTTGTCGCGCCGCGCGCAGACAATCCGCGACCGCGGAAGAGCGGCCGGCGAGCCAAAGCGCATCGGCGCCGCGCGCGAGCGCATTTTCAAGCTTTGGAATCTCGGCCGGGACGAGAAGATGAACGAGCATGAGCCTTGCCTTAAGGATACATTTACCATGATCGCAGATGGTGAAGAGGAACTTAAGACGCCGGCGCTTCGCCCGCGGTGCGGAAAAAGCTGATGATTGTGCGTCGATTCATGCATTGGGCGCGGACCGCGGGGGCAGCGCAGCGGGCGGAAGCGGCGGCGGCGCTCGCGCGAGTTTATCTGATCGCCGATCTGGAGCCAGCCGATCGGGAAGAGGCCGAACTCGCGCTGACCGGCCTTCTCGACGATCCGTCGCCGCTCGTGCGCCGGGCGCTCGCCGAAGCCTTTGCCAGCGCGCCGGAGGCACCGCATCCGATTGTGCTCGGCCTCGCGGACGACCAATCGGATATTTCTTCCATCGTTCTCGGCCGTTCGCCGGTTTTGTCGGATTCAGACCTGATCGATTGCGCGGCGATCGGCGATGCCATCGCTCAATCCGCGGTGGCTTTGCGGCCGAGCGTTTCGGCGGCGGTTGCTGCGGCGATCGCCGAAGTCGGGGCGCGCGAAGCCTTGATCTCGCTCGCGATCAATCCCGGCGCCGACGTGCCGGATTTCTCGCTGCGGCGGATGGTCGAGCGGTTTGGTTTCGATGCCGAGATGCGCGAAGCCTTGCTGCTGCGGCCCGGCCTGCCGGCGGCCTTGCGGGCCGATCTCGTTGCCGCCATGGCGGATGCGCTGCGCGCCTTCGTCACCGAGCGCGAATGGATCTCCGGCGAGCGGGCGCAGCGCGTGACGCGCGACGCCTGCGAACAGGCACGCGTCATCATTGCCGCGACAAGCCAGGAGGGCGAGAATGGCGCTGCCGCGCTCGTCGCCCATCTGCGTGCCTGCGGCCAGTTGACGGCGAGCCTCCTGCTGCGCGCGCTGCTCTCCGGCAATGCCAGCCTGCTCGAAGCTGCGCTCGCCGAGCTTTCGGGACTGCCGCTTCTGCGGGTGAGGGGCTTGACGCGGGATTGGCGCGGCGTCGGCTTCGCTGCGCTTTATCGCAAGGCCGGTCTGCCGGAGGCGTTGTTGCCCGCGTTCCGCGCCGCCATCGAAGCGCTCGGCAAAGGCGATATCGGCGATGTGTCGGGCGCCAGCCTGTCGCGGCAAAGGGTCGAGAGGGTGCTGACCGCCTGCGAGGCGGAGAATACCGGCGAACTCGATTCTCTTCTCGCGGTCCTGCGCCGTTTCGCGGCCGAAGCCGCGCGCGACGAAGCCCGGCAATTTTCCGCGGCGTTGCCGGCGGCAGAAGGGGCGATCGGCCTGGCGGCCGCCGCCGACATGCCCGTCTTGCCCGAGGCCGAGGAAGCACCGTTGTGGTTGACCGACCAGGATGCTTTCGAGGCCATGCCGGTCGGGATCACCATCGATCTCGCCGCGATCGAAGCGGAACTCGCTGCAGCCTGACGCATCGCGCCTGAGCGATCCGGCGGCGAGATTTTAGCGCTCCATCAGCCGGTGGAGCACGGCGTAATGGATGAGCAGGATCGTCTTGGCATCGGCGATCTCGCCGGTTTCGATCATCGCCAAGGCCTCGTCGAGAGTGGGTTCGACGATTTCGATATCCTCGCCTTCATCGGCGAGGCCGCCGCCGTTCGTCACGCGGTCGCGCGGGGAATAAGGCGCGGTGAAGAAGCTGATCTTCTCGGCGTAGACGCCGGGGCTCATATAGGCGGAGAAAAGATAGGTCGGCGCGCCGATCCTGAGGCCGGTTTCCTCCAGAACCTCCATGACGATGCGCTCAGCCGCCGCAGCCCCTTCGAGCTTGCCGGCGCAAGTCTCGAGCAGGCTGTCGCGACCCTCGACAAGATAGACCGCAGGCCGAAACTGCCGCACGAGCAAGATGCGCCGCCGCTCTCTATCGTAGAGCAGGATCGTGGCGCCGGGACCGGTGTCGTAGAATTCGCGCGTGATCTCCTGCGGCGTGCCGTCGAATTTGCGCCGCCGCCAGGTGACGCGTTCAAGCAAGCCGAAGCCGCGCGAGACGATCTCGCGGCAAAGGATTTTAACTGCGCCGCTCATCTTGGAAGCCGAATTGTTCGCGCAGGATTCGCTCGTCGAGCGAATGACCGGGATCGTGCAGGATGACCAGATTGGTCGCGTGGTCCATGGCGATTTCGACTTTGAGAACTTCCTTGAACTCGAAATGATCGGCGACGGCGGCCACCGGCCGCTTATCGGCTTCGAGCACGTCGAGCGTCACATGCGCGGTATCGGGCAGCAGCGCGCCGCGCCAGCGCCGCGGCCGGAAGGCCGAGATCGGCGTGAGCGCCATCAGCGGCGAGTTGAGCGGCAGGATCGGCCCATCGACGGAAAGATTATAAGCGGAGGAGCCTGCCGGCGTCGCAAGTAGCACGCCGTCGGCGATCAACTCGGCGAGCCGCTCCTTGCCGTCGATCGAGATGCGGATTTTCGCCGCTTGATAGGATTGCCGCAGCACCGACACTTCGTTGATCGCCATCGCAGTGGCGATCTTGCCGTGGATGTCGGTCGCGATCATGGCCAGCGGATGGATCACCGACGATTCGGCTTCCTCGATCCGCTGGACGAGGTTCTCTTCGTGATATTCGTTCATGAGGAAGCCGACCGAACCGCGGTTCATGCCGTAGATCGGCTTGCCGGTATTCATGAACCGGTGCAGCGTCTGCAACATCAGCCCATCGCCGCCGAGCGCAACAATGACATCGGCCGTCGCGGCGTCGCTGTTGCCATAAAGGTGGATCAGGCGGATGCGCGCCGCCTCGGCCTCCGGCACGCCGGATGACAGAAACGCGATGCGCTTCAAGTGCGGACTGGCGTTGGAGTCGGGCATCGGTCGTGATTCACCGCATGTTGGAGGCCGGCTTAATAAGC
This sequence comes from uncultured Methylovirgula sp., assembly GCF_947646745.1. Classification (NCBI taxonomy): domain Bacteria; kingdom Pseudomonadati; phylum Pseudomonadota; class Alphaproteobacteria; order Hyphomicrobiales; family Beijerinckiaceae; genus Methylovirgula; species uncultured Methylovirgula sp. Next base: position 36,420 of record NZ_CANSHK010000013.1, read on the forward strand.
CGCGTAGCTTTTTTCCTCGACGATCGGGCTTTGCAGCAGGGCGTTGATTTCGCGTTTCAGCGCCGCCCGGCGGTCGTTGGTCTGATAGACGGAACGGGCGAGGGCGATGAAGTCCGGGCCGAAATCCTTCGCCCGCTCGCGGTCGCGGATATCGTCTTCGATATGCCAGAGTTCCTGATTGGCGGCTTTGAGCGCCGCCGTCAGTTCGGCAAGCCGCTCGCTCGGCCTGATCTGGTCGCGGAAAACGGCGCGCAAATGCTCATATTCGCGGCTGATATTGGCGCGCTTGGCGGCCTCGCCGATCTGATCGAGCTTGATCTCGAGAATGGTGATCTTGTCGATCAATTCGCCGGCGGCGATTTCGACCAGAATAGGCATGGACCGCCCCCTCAGAGCATGGACCGAAACTTGCCCGACGTTTTCGATCGGACCATGCTCCAACATCGTGAAGTGGCGCGGCTTCCCCTCGACGGATCGGCGCGCCAGCGGATGCGTTTGCCTCTTAGCGGCTCCGGGGGCGCCCGGCAATACGTTGAAATGTAAGCCGCCCGCCTATAGAAGCGGCCCGCACCCCGGCCGTTGTGACATCCATGCCCGATTTTTTGCTTGAGCTCTTTTCCGAGGAAATCCCCGCCCGCATGCAGGCGCAGGCGGCGCAGGACCTGAAAAAGCTCGTTACCGATGCCTTGGCCGAGCGCAATCTTTTCAGCGAATCCGCCGGCAGTTTCGTCACGCCGCGCCGGCTTGCGCTGCAGATCGCCGGCCTGCCGCCACGCCAGAGCGACACGAAAGAGGTCCGCAAGGGGCCGCGCACCGATGCGCCGGCCGCAGCGATCAACGGCTTCTTGAAGAGTGCGGGCTTGGCGAGCGTCGCCGAAGCGCAGATCGAAAGCGATCCGAAAAAGGGCGATTTCTACGTCGCGACCATCGCCCGGCCGGGCAAGGCGACGCAAGAGGTTCTGGCCGACATCCTGCCGCCGATCCTGACGAATTTCCCCTGGCCGAAATCGATGCGCTGGGGCGCCGAATCGGTGAAGCCCGACGCTTTCCGCTGGGTGCGGCCGCTGCACGCCATCCTCGCCACCTTCGGGCCGGAGACGGAAGAGCCGGAGATCGTGCATTTTTCCGTCGCCGGGATCGCGGCGGGCAATGTCACCTATGGGCATCGTTTTCTGGCGCCGGGCGCGATCCGGGTGCGCCGTTTCGACGATTATGTGAGCGCGCTCGAAAAAGCGAAGGTGGTGCTCGATCCCGCCCGCCGGCGCGACATCATCCTTTATGATGCCCGCACGCTTGCCCATGCGCAGGGGCTGGAGCTCGTCGAGGACGCGGGCCTTCTCGAAGAGGTCGCCGGCCTTGTCGAATGGCCGGTCGTGCTGATCGGCACGTTCGACAAAGATTTTTTGGCCCTGCCGCCGGAAGTCATCCGCGCCACGATCCGCGCCAACCAGAAATGTTTCGTGCTGCGCGATGCCGCGACCGGGGCGCTCGCCAATAAATTCGCGCTGGTCGCCAATATCGCCGCGCCCGATGGCGGGGCGGCGATCATCGCAGGCAATGGCCGTGTCGTGCGGGCGCGGCTGGCGGACGCCAAATTCTTCTACGAGACCGATCTTCAGACGAAGCTTGAAGACCGGCTGCCAAAGCTCGAAAATATCGTCTTTCATGCCAAGCTGGGCTCGCAGGGTGCGCGGGTGCGGCGGATCATGAGCTTGGCGCAGGAATTGGCGCCGGTCGTGGGCGCCAATTCCGAAAAGGCAGCGCGGGCGGCGCGTCTCGCCAAGGCCGATCTCGTCACCGAGATGGTCGGCGAATTTCCCGAGCTGCAAGGGCTGATGGGCCAATATTATGCCCGCGCCCACGGCGAACCGGCGGAGATCGCCGCGGCGATCGGCGATCATTACCGGCCGCAAGGCCCGTCGGATTTGATCCCGACGGCGCCGGTTTCGATCGCCGTGGCGCTGGCCGACAAGCTCGATACGCTCGTGGGATTCTTCGCGATCGACGAAAAGCCGACCGGCAGCAAAGACCCTTATGCCTTGCGCCGCGCCGCGCTCGGCATCATCCGGATCATTCTCGAAAACGATCTGCGGCTGCGGATCGCCGCGGCGACGCAGGCCGCACGTGCGGGCTATGCGAATCTCAAAAGCGTGCCGGACGATCTCATCCAAAGCGTGCTAGGCTTTTTCGCCGACCGCTTGAAAGTCTATCTGCGCGACAAGGGCGCACGGCACGATCTGATCGATGCGGTTTTCGCCGCGCCGGGGCCGGGCGGAACGAACGATGACTTGCTGCTCATCGTCCGCCGCGTCGAGGCGCTCGGCGCTTTTCTCGAGAGTGACGATGGCAGGAATCTTCTCGCCGGCTATCGCCGCGCGGCGAATATTCTGCGCGCCGAAGAAAAGAAAGCCGGCGCCGCGGAAGCGAAAAGCTATGCCGAGCCTTTCGCATCAGGAAAGCTCGCTCTCCCGGAAGAAAAGGCTTTGGCGGAAAGCCTCGGCATCGCGGTTGCCGACGCGGAGCGTGCCATTGCTGCGGAAGATTTTGCCGGGGCGATGCGGGCTTTGTCGCAGTTGCGCGCGCCGGTCGATGCCTTCTTCGACAAGGTCACCGTCAATGCCGACGATCCGGCGCTGCGTCTCAATCGTCTGCGGTTGCTGAGCGCGCTCCGCGATGCGGTTCATCAGGTCGCGGATTTCTCAAAGATCGCGGGCTAGAGCTGAAACGCCGTGCAGGACGGACCTCAATCAGGCGGTCGGTGGCTTGCCGCTGTTAACGGCCAATTGGGCGTCGAAAGCCCGCTTGTAGGCGGGCCGCGCTTCGCCGCGGGCGACATAGGCGGCTAAGTTCGGACATTCGTCGAGAATGCCTGAAGATTTTAACCTGAGCAGCACCGACACCATCATCAGATCGCCGGCGCTGAACGCGCCATCGAGCCAGTCTGCATCGCCAAGGCGAGCGGACAGTTGCTTCAACCGGCTTCGGACGCGCTCCTCGACCAAAGGCAGGCGTTCCTTATTCCAGGGCTTGTCAGCTTCCAGCAGTCTGGCGGTCGCCAGTTCAAGGATTGTCGGTTCCACCGTATTGAGCGCGGCAAACATCCATGTGATGGCGCGCGCTCGCGCATTCGCATCGTTCGGCAGCAGCCCCGCATGGCGTTCGGCGATGTGGAAGACGATCGACCCTGTCTCGAATAGGGCGAGGTCGCCCTCTTCATAGGTGGGAATCTGGCCGAAGGGATGAAGAAGAAGATGTGTGGATTCCTTCATCGCGCGGAACGAAACATGGCGAACCTCGTAAGGCTGTCCCACTTCCTCGAGCGCCCAGCGCACGCGCGTATCACGCGCCAGCCCCTTGCCGCCATCGGGTGACCTTTCAAAGGCGGTAATGACGACGGTCATCGCGGGGCCTCCGGGTAAAAAAGCATCGGCTGCGGGGTCGGCAAGCTTTCAAGGCCAAATCAAGAGATTGGAGACCTCTTGCGCCTTATATACCGCGCGGCTTCGGCGCCTCTCGAATCTATATGGTCTCATCGCCAAATTTCGGCCGCTGCCGAGGTTTCGGCGTTGGAGATGAAGATGAGATCAAGAGCGCGCGCGCGTCGTGCGGAATCGGAGCCGAGCCTTCTCGTGCGGCCCGAGGTTTTGCTGGCAGGCACGATCGCCTGCATGGTTGCATTCGGCCTGCTCGTTCGCGCCGCCGACTTTTTGGCGGGGCATTGAAATCCAGATGAGCGACCAACACCCTCCCGCTGCCGACGGCGCCCATTTTGTCGTCGGACGTGACCCTGAAGCTGGCTGGATCGTTATCGAAACGCACGGCCTTTGCGGCGGCCTGTTCCGCGATGAAGCGGCGGCGCTGCGCTATGCCGAAGAAGAATGCGAGGCCTATCAGGGCGAGCTCGAAATCAGCCGCGACCCGATCAGTATGAAATTCGGATAGTTAGAGCATCGGACCGAAAAGTGCGAAGCGGTTTTCGGATCAATTCGATGCGATTGAAAAACCGAGGTTCTCGATTCCAGTTTTGACGCGCTCTGCGCGCTCGACTTTCTCCGCCGATCCGCTACCAAAGCGGCTTGGCGGAGATTGGTCATGGCCAACGACAAGATGAGAAAGCTCAAGCCGACGGGCATGACGCTGCGCGGCGGCGCCTTTGTGCTGCGCGGCCGCGATGCGCGCAAACTCGACTGGCGCGATCCTTATCACATCGCGCTCGCCATGAGCTGGCCGCGATTCGTCGCAACGCTTCTGGCGATCGATCTGTCGCTCAACTTCATCTTCGCGCTGCTCTACCTTGCGCAGCCCGGAAGCGTGAACAATGTCCGTCCGGGTTCGCTGGGCGACGCCTTTTTCTTCAGCCTCGAAACCCTGGCGACGGTTGGCTACGGCGTCATGTCGCCGGCAACGCTTTATGGCCATATCGTCGCCTCGACCGAGATTTTCGCCGGCATGACCTTCATGACGATCATGACCGGTCTCGTTTTCGTTCGGTTCTCGCGACCGCGTGCGCGGGTCATTTATGCCGAAAAAGCCGTCATCGGCCACTTCAACGGCGAGCGCACGCTGATGATCCGCATCGGCAACGGCCGCGCCCATGCCATGGCCGAGACCAAGGCCGAGCTTTCGGCGTTGATCAGCGAATGGACCGCGGAAGGGCAATTCTTCCGCCGCATCTACGATCTGCCGCTGATGCGCTCGCATATTCCGATCTTCGGCCTGACTTGGACCTTGATGCACCGGATCGATGCAACAAGCCCGCTCCATCAATACGACGCGGAGAGCTTTCCGAAATTCGTGACACGTCTCTTCCTGTCGATCGAGTCACGCGACCCGATGCTTTCGGCGCACGTTTACGACAACAAGGATTACGATCCGAGCGAAATTCTGTTTGGTCACCGTTACGCCGATGCGGTTGCGATCGATGAGCAGGGCCGCACGATTGCCGATCTTTCGCGCGTCGGCTGGACCGAGCCCGAGGCTCCCGCTGGCGCACTGGATTGAGGCGGCGGGGCGCTTCTATTCGCTATTCGGCGTCGAGCGCCTCGGTCCCGGTCGGCTTGCCGTCGGCGCCAAGCGTGATCTTCTGAATCCGCTCCTCGGCGCTTCTGAGCAGTTCATCGCAGCGTTTCTTCAAGGCTTCGCCGCGGGCATAGATCGCGATCGACTCCTCGAGCTCGACATTGCCTTTTTCCAGCCGCTCGACGATCGATTCGAGTTCCTTCATCGCGCTTTCGAACGTCAACGTGCTGATGTCGTTTTGGTCGTCGCTCACATTCGGCTCATATCGGCAAGAGGAGATGGATCGGTTTAATTGAGGTCCAATGCGAAAGGCTCGGCTTCGATGCAATCCGCGCCGCGGCCGATCTGCTTGATGGCGGCGCTCATGCGGCCGCCGCGCGCCAGAATCCGGTCGGCGAGGCCGACAAGATGCGCATTCGGCGTGGCGGTCGGCGAAGCGTGCCGCAGGCGCCGGGCTATCTCGCTTTCGCGCGTATCGGGACTGAGAGCGCAGGCTGTGATGTAGGCGGCCGCCGTCGAACGGCTGACGCCGGCGAAACAATGAATCACCAGCGGTTGCGCCCGGTCCCAGGCGCGAACGAAATCAATCAGGGTTTCGACATGGCCGGCGTCGGCCAGCACATGCCCTTCGGTGGCCTCGCAAATATCGGAGATCGCAACATGCAGATGCCGCTCCGGGGCGATCGCCGGCGGCCGCTCGACGTGAATGTCGCGGTTGATCAGCGTGACGAGCGATTTTGCACCCGTCGCCTCGGTGATTTCGGAAATCCGAAAAAGCGAGCAAACGTGAAGGCGCGGCACCGGCGTTTCCTCATGATCGAACGGCCGCCTGAATCGCGGCTTGCGCCATTCTAAACGCCTCGGCGCGGGGCGGCGAGAGGCAAGCTGCCGCGTCCGATGGTTCAAGCCCGCGTTTTATAATTTAAGCCAAGGATTTTTCTCGCTTATCGGCCTTTTTCGACGGACCGGCTGCGGCCCGTGTCAAAGCCTTGAGTTCGGCCAGGAAGCGCTCGGCGGCGCACTGCGGCGGCCAGGGCGCAAAGGCTTTGTCGCCATAGACCGGCTCGAGCGGATCCTGCGTCAAAGGCTCAAAGGGAATGCGCAGGACGCGGTGCACCTCGTCGAGCGTCCAGCCGACGACGCGCACCGCCTCGGTCGCCGCGGCGATCCGGTCGGCCTCTTTATGGATGCGCTTTTCCTTTGCGGTCCAGGCCGGCAGGCCGTAACGCACCCCGATGGCATTCTGCAGGCGCGCGACGAGATCATGATAGGCCTCGCCGAGGAAAGGCTTGAGCGGCGAGATTGAATCGAAGCCGAGCAAACCCTCGTCGGCATCATGCAGCAATTCGCGCAGGTCGGCGCGCGCGTCTTTCGCCTCGGGAAACCGCTGCCGTCGCAATTGCAGCACGAACAGCGAATGCTGCGCCACCGACAAAGGCAACGGCCATGCCGAATGGCCGCCCCAGCGATAAGTGCGTGCGAGGCCGAGCGCCAGATCCTCGTCTTCCCAGTCGAAGGGCGTCGGGTTGAGGAGATCCAGTCTCTTGCCCGATAGCAGCCGGACCCAAGCGCGCGCCGCAGCCATGTCAGCGGCCCTTGGCGTTCTGTTCGGCGAGCGCGGCGACGGCCTCATGCCGCCAGCAGGGCACGATATGGTCGTTGACCATGCCGATCGCCTGCATGAAGGCATAGACGATGGTCGGGCCGCAGAATTTGAAGCCGCGCTGCTTCAGGTCCTTCGAGATTTTGAGCGAGAGCGGCGTCTCGGCCGGGATTTGATCCTGGCGGCGGAATTTGTTCTGCACTGGCGCGCCGTCGACGAAATTCCAGAGGTATTGGCTGAAGCCGCCTTGCTCCTGCAAAGCCAAATAGGCCTGCGCCGAGCTGACCGAAGCTTCGATCTTGGCGCGATTGCGGATAATGCCTTGGTCCTGCATCAGTGCGGCGAGCTTCGTCGGCTTATAGCGGGCGATCTTGGCCGGATCGAAATGGTCGAAGGCTTTGCGGAAGCTGTCGCGCCGGCGCAGGATGGTGATCCATGACAGCCCGGCCTGAAAGCCATCGAGGATGAATTTTTCGAACAGTGCGCGGTCGTCATATTCCGGCACGCCCCACTCGTCGTCGTGATAGGCGAGATAGAGCGTGTCGTCGCCCGGCCAATGACAGCGCGTCTTGCCGTCGGCATGCGCATGCGTGTGCGTCATTGCGGCGGCACCGGGGCGACATCGAGCGCCGCGGTGCCGGCCATCAGCGGCGTGCCGGCGGCTTTGGCATCCTCGACACGGTCGAGCCGCAGCATGGCGAGGCCGCGCGCGCCGGCGACCGAGCCGATATGGCCGATGTTGATCTCGCCCATCGTCACCGCGCTGCCGGGAGCAGGCGGGGGGCCATCGAAACGCACTTTCAATATGCGCTTGCGCGCCGATTTGCGGAAATGCACGCGGGCGACGACCTCCTGGCCGGGATAGCAGCCTTTCTGAAAGTCGACGCCGTTCAGCCAATCAAGATCGGCATCATGCACGAAGGCGTCGCCATAGGGAAAATCGACGCCGCCCTTCGGCACGCCCAAGGCGGTGCGGTGTGCCTCATAGCCGTCCTGCGGAGCCGTGGCGAAGGCGAGCGACTCGGGCGGCGCAATGAGCCGCAGGCCGAGATCCTCAGCCCGCGGATCGGCAAAGGCGACGCCGGAAAAGCCTGCCGGCGGCGGTTCGCCCCAAACGGCGGCAACAGCCAGGCTCGCGCTCACATCCTCGATCGTGATCGGCACCCTGAGCTTATGCAGATTGAGCTTTTTGACGAGATCGGGGATTTGGCTGCGCGGGCAGTCGAGCAGGCAGCCGGCCTCCGGCCCTTCGGGCAAAGGGACAACAAAGAAATCGAACAAAAGCTTGCCCTGGCCGGAGAGCAGGGCCGCATAGCGGGCCGCGCCGGGCTTTAGATCAAGGAGGCTGTTGGTCACCAGCCGGTGCAGGAAGCCAAGCGCCTCGGCACCCGATATTTTGATGATCCCGCGGTCGGCAAGCAGGCTCGCGCCTCTATCCATCGATCCATTCCGGCTTGCGTTGCAGTCCATTCGTATTTAATCGGCCCGCACGGGGCCGCAAGGCAAGCTTTTTCCGCCGCAGGCGAGCGAGGATCATGTCGGAGACTTTTGATCTCATTCTCAAGGGCGGCGTTCTGGTCAATCAGGACGGCATTGGCCCGCGCGACATCGGCGTCCGCGGCGGCCGGATCGCCGCGATCGGCGACTTGTCGCGCGCGTCGGCCGGCGAGACCCTCGACGCGAAGGGATTGCATATCCTGCCGGGCGTCATCGATACGCAGGTGCATTTCCGCGAGCCGGGCGCGACGCATAAGGAAGATCTGGAGACGGGTTCGCGCGGCGCGGTCCTGGGCGGCGTCACGGCGGTCTTCGAAATGCCCAATACCAATCCGTTGACGACCGGCGCTGCCGAACTCGCCGACAAGCTGCGCCGCGCGCATCACCGGATGCATTGCGATTTCGCCTTTTGGGTCGGCGGCACGCATGAGAATGTCAACGACATTCCCGAGCTAGAGCGATTGCCGGGCGCCGCGGGCATCAAAGTCTTCATGGGCTCGTCGACCGGCTCGCTGCTTGTTGCCGACGATCAAGGCGTTGCCGCGATTCTTGGCCAAACGCGGCGGCGCGCGGCTTTTCATTCCGAGGACGAATATCGCCTCGAGGAGCGTAAGCCTTTGCGCGTCGCCGGCGATGCGGCGTCGCATCCCGTCTGGCGCGACGAAGAAGCGGCATTGCGTTCGACGCGCAGGCTCGTGCGCATTGCCCGCGAACAGCATGCGGCGATCCATGTGCTGCATGTCTCGACGGCGGAGGAAATCGATTTTCTGGCGGAGCATAAGGATGTCGCCAGTGTCGAAGTGACGCCGCAGCATCTGAGTTTCAGCGCCGACGATTATGCTAGGCTCGGCACGCGACTGCAGATGAATCCGCCGATTCGTGCGCCGCGGCATCGCGAGCGTCTCTGGTGGGGGCTCAGCCAAGGCATTGCCGATATTCTTGGCTCGGACCACGCGCCGCATACGCTGGAGGAGAAGGCCAAGCCTTATCCGCAAAGCCCTTCGGGCATGACCGGCGTGCAGACTTTGGTGCCCGTCATGCTCGATCATGTGAATGCCGGGCGGCTGAGCCTCGAACGTTTCGTCGATATGACGAGCGCGGGCCCGGCGCGGCTCTTCGGCATCGCCGGCAAGGGCCGTGTCGCCGTCGGCTACGATGCCGATTTCACCCTCGTCGATCTGAAACGGCGCGAGACGATCTCTGACGCCTGGAGCGCTTCGCGCAGCGGCTGGACGCCTTATGACGGCGTAAGCGTCGTGGGCTGGCCGGTCGGCACGATTATCCGCGGTCGGCGGGTGATGTGGCAGGGCGAGATTGTGACACCGGGGCAGGGCGAAGCGGTGCGATTCGTCGGCGGCCTGTGACACCTAAGACGTCCCGTAACGGTGCGTGACGTCGCGGGCGATCCGGCCGGATTCGTCAAGGAAACGGGTGATCACTGCCTGCGCATTCGGCGTGCATTGCCGGTAGCTCAGCTCATAGCCATTGAAGCCGCGGTTATAGGCGCCGGCGAGGCGCGAGCGCCGCGATGGATTTTGCGTCTCCGCATTCATGAGCGACGTCATTTTCTGCCGCCAGACCTGCCCGCTCTGGCCGCCGCAGAGATCCTGCAAATAGGTCAGGGCACCGAGCAATTCGGAGAGGCGCAGAAGCTGCGGCTCATAGGGCGGCGGCGGTTCGTCCGGCAGCGGTGCCGGTGTCGCCGGCGCGCCGGGCTTGGCATTGGCGACGGCGGGCTTGGGCAGCGCCGTCATGTGGGGATGCGGGTGAGGGTGCGGATGCACCCGGCGCGGCGCCGGCTCGAACTCTTGCGGCCGGTATTGCGGTGGCGGCCCGAAGAAATTGAAATTGAAGAATCCCTGCGCTTGCGCCGCCGGCGGGCCGGCAAGGCAGAGCATGACAAGGATCAGAGGCCGACTTTTCTGCACGCGTTCAGTCCGGCGATGTTTGCCGCAGCAAAACCTTCCACGCATTCGCCACCACCTCGATGAGCTGCGGCGATGTCTTAAGTAGGGCGATGTCTTGCGGATAAGTCCACAAAATTTCGCCGGCTTCAGGGCCGGGCGTGCCCTCGCCCGAAAGCCAGCCGCCGACGAAGGAGAGGATCACGAAATGCCGCCGGATACCGGCCGCATCCGGCGGCGCGATGATCTCGACATATTGGTTGAAGCCGATCAGCGCGGCCTTAACGCCGGTTTCCTCTTCAAGCTCGCGCAGCGCCGCATCGGCGGCTTTCTCGCCCGCTTCGATATGGCCGCCGGGCAAGGTGAAAAGGCCGGAATAGGGCGGCTTGGTCCGCGTCGCGAGCAGGACGCGGCCATTGCGGAACACCGATATGCTCACGCCGACATGCGGCCGCGGCGCCGCGAGGGTCACGGCGAGAGCCGCTGCTTCTGCCAGGAGCCCTCGGGGACAGAGCGGCTGAACAGGATGCGGTCATGCAGCCGGAACGCGCCGTCCGACCAGAATTCAATCGCCACCGGGCGGATTCGATAGCCGATCCAATAGGATGGCCGCGGCACCGAGCCGAGCGCGAATTTGGCGGCATATTTGGCGACGGCCGTTTCCAGCGCAAACCGGCTCTCGAGCGGGCGCGATTGCTGGCTGGCCCAAGCGCCGATGCGGCTTTGCAACGGACGGGTGGAAAAATAAGCGTCGGCTTCGGCGTCGCTGACTTTTTCCACCGGACCGCGTAGCCTCACTTGCCGGCGCAGCGATTTCCAATGAAACAGACCGGCCGCTTTCATCGTGTGGGCCAGTTCACGCCCCTTCGCGCTTTCCGAATTGCTATAGAAAACAAAGCCATTGCCATCGAACGACTTGAGCAGGACCATGCGGACATCGGGCAGGTCATCGGCATCGACGGTCGCCAACGCCATCGCATTGGGATCGTTCGGCTCGGTCTTCTCGGCGGCGGCAAGCCAATCGGCAAAAAGGGCGAAAGGGTCGTCAGCTTCGGTAAAGTCACGCACGGTTAATTCATTCCACTCTAGACTTCTGCCACCGTCGGTGATGAGGTTAAGCCTACCTGCCGAGATGGGGGTCTCGCCGCATGGGTTATAAGGGAAAGAGGAAGGCTCTGACGAGGGCTTCGGCATGGCCTTTGGTCGTCCTGTTTGCCGGCACGCTTTTGAGCGGCTGCTCCGTGTCGATGCCGATGGGCTCGCTGCTCGGCGACGATGATACGACCGGTTCGATCCAGAAACCGCAGCTTGACGGCCTTGTCGGCGAAGATTGGCGTCGGGCCAAGGCGGCGCTGATCGCGGCGCTTGGCGCTGGAAATGCTCCCGTTGCCTGGACCAATCCCGATTCCGGCACGAAAGGCTCGTTCTCGCCGGTCGGCGCGGCCTATGCGACGGCATCGGGAACCTGCCGCGCCTTTTCCGCCGCGGTCGACCGCAACGATATCGACGACTCGTTGCAAGGCACCGCTTGCTCCAACCGGACAGGCGATTGGCAAGTCACCGATGTGCGGCCGGCCGCCAAAGGCTGAGCTCGCTGCGGCATTTACGGCAGACTTGCGTCAGACGCATGAAACCCCCAAGTTGGCGTCGAGACATTGCGTCCGCGCCATAAAGGGCGGCCGCGCCAACGGGCTCGAAGATGCGCGATCCTTATACAATTCTGGGCATAGCGAAGACGGCTGATCTGGCCGAGATCAAGAAGGCCTATCGCAAGCTTGCCAAGAAATATCATCCCGATCAGAGCAAGGACCCCAAGGCGAAGGACAAATTCGCCGAAGTCAGTGCCGCCTATGAAATTCTTGGCGACGAGGCGAAGCGCGGCCAGTACGATCGTGGCGAGATCGATGCCGAAGGCAAGCCGCGCTTCCAAGGCTTCGAAGGCTTTGGCGCCGGCGCTGGCCCCGGTGGGTTTACGCGGCGCTCGCCGGGCGGTGGTTTTGAGCATTTCGAGTTTCGCTCGGCGCCAGGCGGCGGTGCGGCCGGTTTCGACGCGAGCGACCTTTTCAGCGAGCTCTTCGGCGCGGCGCGGCGCGGGGGCGGCGGCCAGCAGAGCCGCACGAGCCTGCCGCGCGGCGAGGATGTCAGCGCCGAGATCAGCGTGAGCCTGCGCGAAGCGGTGCATGGCGGCAAGAGCCGCGTGACCTTGCCGACCGGACGCACGCTCGAAGTTTCGATTCCGGCTGGGATCGAGGACGGCCAGGCGATCCGGCTGAAAGGGCAGGGCCATCCCAGTGCCTATGGCGGCGAGACCGGCGACGCTCTGGTGACGGTCAAGATCGCCAAGCATCCCTATTTTCGAGTCGATAACAGGGACTTGCGGCTCGATCTTCCGCTGACGCTTTATGAAGCTGTGTTGGGCGCGAAGGTGAACGTGCCGACGCTCGACGGCAAGGTGGAACTGACGGTGCCTGCCGGCTCGAACGGCGGCCGCACGCTACGGCTGCGCGGCAAGGGCCTGCCGAACCCGAGCGGGACCCCCGGCGACCTGCTCGTCACGCTGCGGATCGTCCTGCCTGACGGGACCGACCCCGATCTGACGGCGCTCGCCGAGAAATGGCAGAAGCAGCGGCCCTACGATCCGCGCCACGATCTGGCCTGAGCTGCCCATCACGATTGCAGCCGTCACCTGCAACAATCCGAAAGCATTGTGATTGATTCGCGCCAATCGGGCGCCAACCGCGCTCGTTCCTCGCAAAATGCGTGCGTTCGCAGCGCCGCTGCGCGCGACATGGGCTTGGCCAATCGTCGTAAACCGGGTTAAAGGCTTCTGCCCGAGGCCGGCTTTGCCGGCCGGGGCCCCCACCATTGCCCAGGACCCAGAATGACGCAGCCGGAGCGCCTATCCGCAGAAACAATCGCCCCTGGAATTTTGGCCGGCAAACGCGGCCTCGTCCTGGGTGCGGCGAACAATCGCTCGATCGCCTGGGGCATTGCCAAGGCGGCGCGCGCGGCCGGCGCCGAGCTTGCTTTCACCTACCAGGGCGAATCGCTCGAAAAGCGGGTTCGCCCCCTGGCCGAGGAGCTGCAGGCCGCTGTCGTCGGCCATTGCGACGTCACCGAAGAGGCGACGATCGATGCGGTCTTCGCCGAGGTCGAGCGGCTCTGGGGCAGCCTCGACTTCGTCGTCCATTGCATCGCCTTCTCCGACAAGGACCAGCTCACTGGCCGCTATGTCGAGACGACCGCCGACAATTTCGCCAATACGCTGCTCGTCTCCTGCTATTCCTTCACCGCGATCGCGCAGCGCGCTGAGAAGCTGATGACCGACGGCGGCTCGCTCCTCACGCTCACCTATTACGGCGCCGAGAAATGGATGCCGCACTATAATGTCATGGGCGTCGCCAAGGCGGCGCTCGAAGCCTCGGTGCGCTATCTCGCGGCCGATCTCGGCCAGAAGAACATCCGCGTCAACGCGATCTCGGCCGGCCCGATCAAGACGCTCGCGGCCTCGGGCATCGGCGACTTCCGCTATATCCTGAAGTGGAACGAATATAACGCGCCGCTGCGCCGCTCGGTGACGATCGAGGAAGTCGGCGAAAGCGCCGCCTTTCTGCTTTCGCCGCTGGCGCGCGGGATCACCGGCGAAGTCATGCATGTCGACGCCGGCTATCATATCGTCGGCATGAAGAACCCGGCCGCGCCCGACATGTCGGCGCTCATCAAGGAGTAGCGCAAACGCTCTCCCGCCATGTCCCATAACACCTTCGGCCATTTATTCCGGGTTACGACCTTCGGCGAGAGCCACGGGCCGGCGATCGGCTGCGTCGTCGATGGCTGCCCGCCCGGCATCCCGCTGAGCGAAGCGGATATTCAGCGCTATCTCGACGAGCGCCGGCCGGGGACGTCGCGTTTCACGACGCAGCGCCAGGAGAGCGACACGGTCAAAATCCTCTCCGGCGTCTTCGAAGGCCCTGCCGGGCAGCAGGTGACGACCGGCACGCCGATCGGCCTTTTGATCGAAAACGAGGATCAGCGCTCGAAAGATTACGACGCGATCAAGGACAAATTCCGCCCTGGCCACGCCGACTTCACCTATGATGCCAAATACGGCATCCGTGATTACCGCGGCGGCGGGCGCGCCTCGGCGCGCGAAACGGCGATGCGCGTCGCTGCCGGCGCCATCGCCCGCAAGGTGATCGGCGATGTCACGATCCGCGGTGCGCTCGTCGCGATGGGCGCGGATTGGATCGATCGCGCCAAATGGGATTGGGCCGAGACGCGGCGCAACGCCTTCTTCTCGCCGGACGCCGGTAAGGCGCGCGAGTTCGAAGCGAAGCTCGATGCGATCCGCAAGGCGGGGTCGTCCATTGGCGCCGTGATCGAGATCGTCGCGGAGAATGTGCCAGCCGGCTGGGGCGCGCCGATCTATGGCAAGCTCGATGCCGAACTCGCCGCGGCGCTGATGTCGATCAATGCGGTGAAAGGCGTCGAGATCGGCGACGGCTTCGCAACGGCGGCCCTCAGCGGCGAAGACAATGCCGACGAGATGCGGATCGGCAACGACGGCCAGCCGGTTTTTTCGAGCAATCATGCCGGCGGCATTTTGGGCGGCATTTCGACCGGACAGGCGATCGTGGCGCGCTTCGCGGTCAAGCCGACCTCGTCGATTCTGGCGCCGCGCAAGACGATCGACCGTCTGGGCGCGGAGACCGAAATCGTCACCAAGGGGCGCCACGACCCCTGCGTCGGCATCCGCGCCGTGCCGGTCGGCGAGGCGATGGTCGCCTGCGTGCTGGCCGACCAGTTCCTGCGCCATCGCGCCCAAATAGGCTGAAGGGTTAGCGCACGCCGCCCTTGCCGACCACGCCGACAATGGGCCCAAGCGGCAGCAGGGTGTCATCGCGGCCAGCCTCCGGCGCGTAGAGGCTTGACACCGAGCCGTCGAGGAAGAGTGCGTTGGGGCAATGCAGCCGGTCGCGGAACAGCGTCGCAAAGCGATAGAAGGTGACCGGTTCATCGGAAATCGCGAAGACGACGACATGGCCATCCCGCACCCCGACGCCGTTGCGGATTTTCTCCGATGTGCCGGTGGCCTCTATCTTCGGATGCAGGGCGCCGTCGATGACCAACATGGGCCCCGATTGGGTCGCATATTCGGGATGCAGCCGCGCCTTGAGAAAGCGGCTCGTCTCCATGATGCCGGCGCTGCTGCCGCCGAAATAGAAGATCCCGTTGGGCTTCATATGGAAATTGCCGGAGCCGGAGCGCGTATTCGCCGGCACGAGGCGGCGGCCGTTCTCAACATAAAGCCCAACGGGGCGGAAATCGGTTCCGAACATGCCGGCGTTCATCGCGAAGGCGAGCGAATCACCCCGATCCTTCAGCGCCGCAGCGACGGCCGCGAAACTGCTGTAGGGCTTGCCGTCGGTGCCGGCGAGAAACAGCCGCAGCCGGCTCGTGCGGGCGTCGAAGACGCAGATCGTATAACGCTGGCCGGCCTCGCTGATGTCGCTGCAAGGGGCGCTCTCCGCCGGCCGCGCGGCGGGCAGGGAGACGAAAACGCCGAGGAGTCCAAGCGCGATGCGCAGGAGCGTCGGAAGGCCGGGTTTGCGCAGCATTGTTCGAACGGGCGATGTTGCTTATCTAGCCATTTTAACAGGATTCGTGGGGTTTTCAGCATGCGTCATACCGTGACCGAGGCGATCGAGGCGATTGCACGCGGCGAGATCGTGATCGTCACCGATGACGACGACCGCGAGAACGAAGGCGATCTGATCTGTGCGGCCTCGCTTTGCACGCCGGAAAAGATGGGCTTTATCATCCGCCATACGAGCGGCATCGTTTGCGCGCCGCTCACGGCGGCGGAGGCGCGCCGGCTCAATCTTCAGCCGATGGTTGCAACGAACGATGCGCCGCTCGGCACCGCTTTCACCGTGTCTGTCGACGTGCGGCATGGGCTGACGACCGGCATTTCCGCCGAGCAGCGCACCAACACCGTTCGGGCGCTGGCCAACGGCAATATGGGCGCGGCGGATTTCGTCCGGCCGGGGCATGTGTTCCCGCTCATCGCCCGGGAAGGCGGGGTCTTGATGCGGACCGGCCATACGGAGGCGGCGGTCGATCTCTGCCGCCTCGCCGGCCTGCCGCCGGTCGGCGTTATCTGCGAGCTCGCCAATGACGACGGCAGCGTCATGGCCGGTCCGCAAATCCAGGCCTTTGCCGATACTTATAAATTGAAACGGCTCTCCGTCGCCCAGCTCATCGCCTACCGGCAGGAGCGCGAGAAGCTGGTCGAGCGGGTGAAGGTTTTCCCGGTCGAAGCGCCGAGCGGACGGCTGACCGGCTATGCCTATGCGACGCCGTATGAGCCGGTGCATCATTTCGCCTTCGTGCAAGGCGACATCGGCGATGGACGCGGCATGCCGGCGCGTCTGCATCGCGTCGACCTCATCGCCGATGTCATCACCGGCAGCACTCTCATTCCGAAGACGCTGGAGCGATTCCGGCAGGAAGGCCGCGGCGTCCTCGTCCTGCTGCGCGACGGCACGGCGGGCGTACCGGTTCTCTCGGAACTGAAGGAAACCGCCTCCGAGGCGCAGCGGACCAAGGAGTGGCGCGAAATCGGCGTCGGCGCACAGATCCTGCGCGATCTCGGCATTTCCTCGATTCGGCTGCGGACATCGTCGCCGCTGAACTATGTCGGCCTCTCGGGCTTCGGCATTGAGATCGTTGCCTACGAATCCGTCGAAGGCGAAAAATAGCTTGTGCCCATCAGCGCCGCGACATGCGCGGCGGCGGAACGGCCGAGCGCCGCGAGATCATAGCCGCCTTCCAGCAGCGAGATGACGCGGCCGTCGCAGCAATGCTCGGCGACGTCCATGATCTGCGCCGTCACCCAAGCGAAATCGGCCTCGGTCAGATTGAGATTGGCGAGCGGGTCGCGCCAATGCGCGTCGAAGCCGGCAGAAATGATGACGGCATCGGGCGCGAAGCGGACGAGTTGCGGCAGAACCACGGATTCGATGGCATCATGAAAGGCAATGCCGTCGGCGCCGGGCGGCAGCGGGGCGTTGACGATCGTTCCGAAGGCGCCGGTCTCCGAGGCGGCGCCAGTGCCCGGGAACAACGGCATCTGATGCGTCGAGCAATAGAGCACGCTCGCGTCCGCCCAGAAGATCGCTTGCGTGCCGTTGCCGTGATGGACGTCGAAATCGACGATGGCGATGCGTTCGGCGCCATGCGCGGCGCGTGCGTGGCGGGCGGCAATGGCGGCATTGTTGAAGAGACAGAAGCCCATGGGTGTCGTCTGGCTGGCGTGATGACCGGGCGGCCGGGTGATGACGAAGGCACTGTCGGCCTCGCCGCGCATGACGGCATCGGTCGCCGCGACGGCGCCGCCGACCGTATGCAGGACGGCATCCCAGGAGCCAGGGCTGACGGGCGTGTCGTCGTCGAGATAGGCGATGCCTTTGGCGGGCATCGCGGCCTCGATGGCCGCGGCATAGCCCGGCGGATGCACGCGCAAGATCGGCGCAAGCTCGGCGGCAGGCGATTCCAAACGGTTCAGATCACGAAATGTATCGGCCGCGAGCGCCTGCGTGATGGCACCGAAACGCGCTTGCGATTCCGGATGGTTCGGCCCGGTATCGTGACCGAGACTGGCCGGATGGCTGAAGAGCAGGGTCGTCACGGGCACCCGCTGTAATCGAAAGTGATTCGCCTAAAACTTAGCATTGCCGCACGGCGAGCCCTTCAAAGCGCCCCGCGGTGCCGATTCTATGGCCGCCGAAGGGGGGACAAATGTTTCTTTTGCGCCACAGGTTTTCGTCATCTCGCCTCGCCCAAGGCCGCCTGCGCTTGTAGCAGTGGCGAGGCGACGACCGATGCGTTATTTCCTTCATAGAGGCGGGGACATTGAGATGAAATTTCACAAGATCACCTTGGCCAAGATTTCTTGGGCAGTGCCATTTATTGCATTGATGCTGGCGGGTTGCGAGGCGGACGGGCTGCAGACGCCGGACCCGAGCCTGTCGGGCCGCGACCAGGAATTTCTCGCGCTCGCGCCCAAGGCCGATATTCCATCGCAATTCCAACGCTACCGGGTCGAAGATCCGACCGGTCAACCGCCGGGGACCGTGGTCGTCGACACCAAGCACATGTACCTCTATTACGTGCTGCCGCACGGCATGGCGATGCGCTATGGCATCGCGGCGGGCTCTGAAGCCGCGGGCTGGACCGGTACGGCCACGATCGGCCGCAAGGAAGAATGGCCGCATTGGATGCCGCCGTCCGACATGCTGAAGCGTTGGCCGCATCTGCAGCCGACGGCCGATGCCGGCGGCCTCCCGGGCGGTCCGGAAAATCCGCTCGGCGCCCGTGCGATGTATCTGTTCCAGGGTAATAAGGATACGCTTTATCGCATTCACGGCACCAACGAGCCGGAGCAGATCGGCCAGGCGGTGTCCTCGGGCTGCATCCGGATGTCGAATATCGATGCGATCGATCTTTATAACCGCGTCAAGATTGGCACCAAGGTGATCGTCGAATAACAGATCATCATTCATCGGAAACTTCGACGCCCGCGTCTTTGACGCGGGCGTTTTGTTTTGGGCACGAAGCGGTTGTCGGCTTGGTCCGTGCGAGCACGCCTTAGGCGACCGCGGTTTCGCTGCCGATGGTCAGCAGCACGATTTCCGGCGGCCGGAAGAGCCGGACCGGCGCGATCGAGGTTCCGAGGCCTGCCGAAATGATCATGTGGCGGCGGCGTTGGACGATATGGCCGTAGACCTGGGTCATGCCGAATTCCTGCTCGGTGAAGAGCTCCGTGACGATCGGCAAATTGATCTGTCCGCCATGCGTATGGCCGCAGAGCGTGAGCGAGACGCGATCAGGCACGCGATGGAAGACGAAGGGCTCATGCGCGAGGAGAAGGATGGGCGCGCCGTCGCTGGCCTGCGCCAAGGTTCCGTCGAGATCATCGAAGCCTTCGAACCGGCGCGAACCGGCTGGATAGGCCAATTGATCGCCAAGGCCCGCGACCCAGAAGGATTGGTTGCCTTTCACCACAGAGACGGCTTCGTTCTCCAACACTTTGAAATCCGCATGGCGCAAGGCGCGGCGGACGCTTTCGCCGTCATCGCTGCGCATGCGCGGCAAGGCGCCGTGCCACCAATCGTGATTGCCGAGGATGGCGTAAATGCCGAGCGGCGCGCGCAGTACCGACAAGGCTTCCGCCCATTGTGCGGGGTAGACCGGCCCGGTCACGAAGCGATGCCCGGCGTTGAAATCGCCGAGCAGAAAAATGATATCCGGATCGAGCGAATTGGTGATCTCGGCAATGCGGCGGATCCGCGCCGCGGACATCAGCGGTTCGCAGGCATGGATGTCAGCGACAAGGGCGGCTTTGACCTGAAGCCCAGGCGTCCAATGCGGCGGTGTCAGGCTGTAGGTCGTGACATCAAGGCGAAAGCCCGGCTCGACTGCGCAGGCATAGGTGCCGAACCCGGCCCCTGCCAATGTGAGGACGCCGGCACCTTGCAGAATATGCCGGCGAGTCAGCAGGGTCATCGTGAGAACCAATCGATGCGGGGCGGTCGATCGCCGAGATAAGGCGCGACACGGACAGATACGATGGTTCTCTTAAAAATATTTGCGGGCCGAAATGGGGCCAGCACGCTAAGCCGCGTAGCCGCTGAAGCGGCGCTGGGCGCGCAGTTTGGCGTCTTCGGTGTCCGTCTCCCTCGGCTTCGATTGGGTGGCTTGAAGGGCAGCAGCGACGGCGGAAATGCCGATTTCGCGATAAAGCCGCTCGAGAATATCGCGGGCATCCCCCGGCGTTTGAGCGGAGCGGAAAGTCTGATTTTGATCCTTCATGGGTCTGTCCTTGCAGGCTTCGGCATGGCCACCGGCGTGTGCGTCGGGGGAGCTTCCGGCGGCGCGGTAAACAGAACCTTGAGAATTTAAGTTAAAGCCGAGCGAATTTTGTCGCGATCGACGATTGCGCGCCGGTTGTGTCCGGCGCCCGACACCCGTAGATTTTCATTTGGCCAGCGGGTTTGCGCATGCGGCATTTGATCATCGAGGAGCCTTTCTCGGAGAGCGCCATTTGGGCGCGGCGGCTCGCCGTCTTCGCCGCCGCAGTGGTTGCGACCGGGCTCGTGCTGGCGCGCCTCGGTCTCGATCCGACCGCCGTCCTCGCGGTCATCGGCTCGGCGATCATCTTGGCTTGCCTTGCGATCCTCTGCGCCGGCGCCGCCGGCGTCGAAATCTGGCAGACCGGCCGCAAGGGTGTCGGCCTGCTGCTCGGCGGCGCGGTTTTGGCGGTGCTGTTGCTTGCCTATCCCGCTTATCTCGGCGTGCAGGCGGTGCGGCTGCCGGTGCTGAACGACATTTCGACCGATATAGACAATCCGCCCGCCTTTTCCTTGTCGCGCAAGGCACTGGCGGCTCGGCACGGCTGGCTGCCGCCGGCGCTCCCCGCCGCCGCACGCCAGGCGCAGAACGATGCCTATCCGGATGTACAGCCGATCTATCTCGATCTCGAAGCCGACGACGCCTATCAGGCCGTGCTGAGCACGGCCGCAGCCAAGCATTGGAAGATCATCGATGCGATCCCGCCGGGCGGTCGGCTGGGCATTGGCCATGTCGATGCGATCGCCCATGGCATGATCCTCGGTTTTGCCGACGATGTGACGATTCGCATCTGGCCTTTGGCGGGCGAGACGCGCGTCGATGTCCGCTCGGCCTCGCGGATCGGCCGGCACGATTTCGGCGGCAATGCCGCGCGGATCGAATCCTTCGCCGACGAATTGAAGACCGAAGCCGAGGCGAAGTGATCAGAGGCGGCGATAGACGCCTGCGCGATCGTCGCCTTCGCCGCTCACATGTCCGCGCTCGACCAGATCCTGCAAATGAGCGAGGACGGACAGCGCCGCGGCGCCTTTAAGACGCTCGTCGAGACCGTGGTAGATCGCCGCGACAAGCGCGGGAATTTGCGCCGGACCTTTGTCGAGCGCGGCAAGGATTGCCGCCTCGCGCAAGCGGCGATGGTGGAGCAGAGCCCGCACCATGCGCTGCGGCGCGGTCAAACCGCCGCCGTGGCCCGGCCAATAGTGGGTATCCTCGCGCGCCAATAGTTTTTCGAGCGAAGCCATATAATCGCGCATCCGGCCGTCGGGGGGGATGACGACCGAGGTCGCCCAAGCCATCACATGATCGCCGGAGAAGAGTGCGCGTTCCTGCGGCAATGCAAAGGCCAGATGATTGGCTGTATGGCCTGGCGTGGCAACCGCTTCGAGGACGTAGCCGGGGCCGGCAATTTCATCGCCTTCGGCGAGGACGGCATCCGGCTGGTAGGCCCGGTCATGTGCCGTGTCGAGCGCGGCTTCGCCGCCGTCGGACGCCGCCATATAAGGCGCGCAGCCGATGATCGGCGCGCCGGTCGCAGCCTTCAGCGCCGTGGCGCCCGCCGAATGGTCGCCATGCGTATGGCTGACGAGGATATGGCGGACGCGCTCCTTGCCGAGCGCCTTGAGCAAGGCCGCGACATGGGCCGGGGAATCGGGACCGGGATCGATCACCGTCACATCGCCGGCGCCGACGACATAAGTGCAGGTGCCGGTGAAGGTCATCGGGCTCGGATTGTCGGCAACGATCCGCCGGATCAGCGGCGACAGCCGAACGAGCCGATCCGGTGCGCCGGGCGGGCGCAGGTCGAAGTGAATGTCCGGATCCGTGTCGCTCATTCGGGCGAAGGCGTGGGTTTGGCGGCTTTGTCCAGAAAGACATGCGCCAACGCATGATAGATGCTGTCATGGCAGACCCATTTGGAGACTGCGTCGGCGATCAGCGCCGCCAGCATCAGCGGAATGATCATCGCGTGATTTTCGGTCATTTCGGAAACGATGACAAAAGAGGTGATCGGTGTCTGAACCACGCCCGTGAGATAGGAAACCATGCCGAGCAGCGCCAGCGCGCCGAGGGGCACGTCCTGAAACGCCGCGTGCAGATTGGCCGCCAATCCGGCGCCGACTGCAAGCGAAGGTGCAAACAGGCCGCCTGGAATGCCGCCGATCGAGGAAAACAGGGTCGCAAAAAATTTCATCGGCCCGAAGATGGCGCAGGATGGCACGGCGCCATGGACGATGGCGCGCGCTTGATCATAGCCGGTGCCGTAGATCGAATCCTGCGAGACGAGGCCGCTCAGCGCGACGCCCAGGCCGCACAGCATTGCGAAAGCGATCGGGTGTTTCGCGATGATCTGCCCCGCCTTGCCCGGCAGGCCGCGCGCAAAGCCGATGACGATCCGGCTGAACAGGCCGCCGAAAAAGCCGCCGAGCACAGCGCAGAGCGGCAGCACGAGCCAGGCGCGACCGAGGGGAAGCACCGCATTGGTCGAACCGAAATAGGCATAATCGCCGACAAGCCCGAGCGAGGTGAGGCCGGCGGCGATGATGGCGCCGAGGACAAGGCCGCTGGTGCGCGATTCGAACGACCGGCTCAATTCCTCGATGCCGAAAACGATTCCGGCAAGCGGCGTATTGAAAGCGGCGGCAATGCCGGCGGCGGCGCCGGCGAGCAGCAGGCCGCGCTGATAATCCAGCGCGCGGCGGCCGATCGCATACATCAGCGCGGCGCCGACTTGAACCGTCGGGCCTTCGCGGCCGATCGAGGCGCCGCAAAGAAGCCCGAGCGTGACGGCGATGATTTTGCCGGCCGCGACGCGCAGTGACACGAGCGCCGTGCGGGTCGGGCCGTCCGGCATTTCGCGCGCGGCGATCACCTGCGGAATGCCGCTGCCTTGCGAATTCGGGAAGACATGCAGCGTCAGGAAGACGATGACGCCGAATCCCAGCGGCGTCAGCGCGAGCGACAGGTAGCGCGAGACGGCAAGCACATGATGAAAGTCGCGTTGCGCATAATCCGCCAGGGCCGCCATCAAGATCGCCGCGGCGCCGACCAGCAGACCGCCGATGAGAAAGAGCGTTCGCCGGCCCCAGCGTTCTAAGGCGTTATGCGTGAGGCTGCGGAAATTCGTGGATTGAGGGCGGGCGATCATCAACGGCTTTGCTTTGGTCTTTTTGTCATCACTACGCCCTTCATGCCATAGAAGCAGGCGGTGTCGGTAACAATTCCGCGAGCCTTTCGAAGGCACCGCCATGCGCGCTGGCCCCGCGGTGCAGGGCGATGATCGGGCTGTTGCAGAAATGGCCGAGGCTTTCGCAGACGGCTTCGAGCGGCACCGGCGAAGCCTCGGTCTCGTCGACGACGAGCGCGGCGATCGCAAGACCGCGCTTTTGCACGACTTCGAGCGCCGAAAGCGTGTGGCTCAGACTGCCGAGATAAGTCCCGGCAACAAGAACCATCGGAATATTGAGCGCGCCGATGAGATCGCAGATCGTGGTTTTGCCGTCGAGCGGCACCATCAGCCCGCCAATGCCCTCGATAAGCAGCGCATCGTCCGCTTCGATGATCGCCGTGCTGCAGAAACGTGTCAGCGCAGCAATGTCGATCGCTTTGCCTTGCAGCCGCGCGGCCATGTCAGGTGAGAGCGGCGCGGGAAAACGCCAGGGCGAGATTTTGGCGATCGCAGCGAGATCGGACTTTTGACCGCAGGCTTCGAGCAGAAGCGCCGGATCGCTGGCGGCGTAATTCGCTTCGTCGAAGCCGGTCACGACGGGCTTCAATGCCATGACCCTCCGCCCGCGGCCTCGCAGCGCCCGGAGCAGGCCCGCGGAGACGAATGTCTTGCCGCTGTCGGTTCCTGTCGCGGTAATGAAGAGAGCCGGCAAAGCGTCGTCTCCCTAGGCCGGCGCACGGATGTCGAGCCGGGCGACCGCATCGGCGAGACGCGCGACATCCTCATCGCGATGAACGGCTGAGAAGGCAAAGCGCAGTCGGGCGGACCCTTCCGGCACCGTCGGCGGCCGGATGGCGACGACGAGAAAGCCTTCGTCCGCCAACGCTTTCGAGGCTTGAAGCGTCGCCGCGGCGGAGCCGAGCACGAGCGGCACGATCGGGCTCTGCGCCGCGGGCAGGCCGAGGCGCCGCGTAAACGCGCGTGCCTTGGCGAGCGGCCGCGCGCAAAGCAGGGGATCGGCGGCGATGATATCCAGCGCGGCGATGGCCGCCGCCGTGCTCGCTGGCGGCAAGGCTGTCGAATAGACGAGGGTGCGCGCCCGCGACGTCAATAGATCGATCACGCTGCGCGATGCGCAAAGATAGCCGCCATAGCTGCCGAGAGCCTTCGATAGCGTGCCCATGTGCAAGAGAACGGCATCGTCTGTGTCGGCGTCTTTGTCGATGATGCCGAGACCATGCGCATCGTCGGTCATGAGCCAAGTGTCGTGCGCCGCGCAGATTTCAGCCAGCGCCGCGACCGGCGCACGGTCGCCGTCCATCGAAAATACAGTGTCGGTGACAAGCAGCGCATGGCGATGGCGGCCACGCTCGGCCTTGAGAATGGCATCCGCATGCCCGGTATCATTATGGCGGAAGATGCGCAGCGTCGCCGAAGAGAGCCGGGCGCCGCCGAAGATGCAGGCATGCGCCAGTTCATCGACGAGGATCAGATCGCCTTCGCCGGCGAGCGCCGGGATGACACCGAGGTTGGTCAGATAGCCGGATCCAAAAGCGCGCGCCGCCGCGGTGTGCTTCAAGCTGGCAAGGCGTGCTTCGAGCGCGACGAGCAATGGATGATTGCCGGTGACGAGCCGCGAGGCGCCGGCGCCCGTGCCATAGGTTTCGATCGCAGCGATGGCCGCGGCTTTCACGTTCTGATGCTGCGACAGGTCAAGATAATCGTTGCAGGAGAAGGAGACCAAGCGGCGTCCATCACGCATGACGATGGCATCGCTCTGGCGCTCGGTCGTGGCGAGAGATCGCCGCAGATTGGCGTCCGCCAGTTGCGCCAGCTTGCGTTCCGCAAAGGCATCGAGCGATGTCACGGGCTTTCCTTCCTCACCGTTGCGGTTTAACCGTGGCGCACGGCTCTGGCAACAAGGCGCGATGGTAGTGGAAGATCGGGATTGGCAGGAAACCTGGCAGGAAACCTGGCAGGAGACTTGGCAGGAGGCATGGCGCGACCATATCTGGCTGCCCTATACGCAGATGAAGCATGCCGCGCCGCCGCTGCCGGTCGTTGCGACGCAAGGGTCGCGAATTACCCTGGCCGACGGCCGTGAGCTCATCGATGGAATTGCGAGCTGGTGGACCGCCTGCCACGGCTATAACCATCCCCACATCCGCGACGCCGTCACCCGGCAATTGGAAAGCATGCCGCATGTCATGTTCGGCGGCTTGATCCATGAACCGGCGGTGCGGCTCGCCACGCGGCTTGCGGCATTGATGCCCGGCGATCTCGAGCGCGTGTTCTTCTCCGACAGCGGCTCGGTCGCGGTCGAAGTGGCGATGAAAATGGCCGTGCAATATTGGCTCAACAAGGGCGTGCGCGGACGTACCAAAATGCTCGCCTTTCGTGGCGCCTATCACGGCGATACATTCGCGACCATGGCGGTCTGCGATCCCGCCGAGGGGATGCACAAACATTTCTCCGGCGTCTTGCCGCAGCACAGAATCGCCGATCTGCCGCGCAGCGAAGAGGAGCTGCCAGTGCTCGATGCGCTTCTCGCACGGCACGCGGACGAGCTCGCGGGGATCATCGTCGAGCCGCTCGTACAAGGCGCGGGCGGCATGATCTTTCACGACCCGGAGGCGCTGAAACGGCTGCGCGCGCTCGCCGACAAATATGATCTCATCTTGATTTTCGATGAGATTTTCACCGGCTTTGGCCGCACGGGCACGATGTTCGCGTGCGAGCAAGCGGGGGTCGTGCCGGACATCATCTGTCTCTCAAAGGCTTTGACCGGGGGGACCATGGCGTTGGCCGCGACGATGGCGCGAAGGAAAATCTTCGATGCCTTCTGGTCGGATGAGCCAACGCACGCTTTGATGCACGGGCCGACCTATATGGCCAATGCTTTGGCCTGCGCCGCGGCGAATGCCTCGCTCGATCTTTTCGCGCGCGAACCGCGGTTAGACCAAGTCGCTGCGATCGAAGCGTCGCTGCGGGAAGGGCTCGAACCCTGCCGCGGCGCACACAATGTCACGGACGTGCGCGTGCGCGGCGCCATCGGCGTCGTCGAATTTGCCAAGATCGGCGACCTTGCAGCGCTCAAGCATCGCTTCGTGGAACGGGGCGTTTTTATCCGGCCGTTCGGCAACATTATTTATCTGACGCCGGCCTTGACCATCGGCAGCGACGACCTGCGTCAATTGACGGACGCGATCGTCGACGTGGTGCGAAACGGTGTCGTTTGAGTGACAAGCTTTGCTTTTAATGGCACTTGCCAAATAGGCTTTTCGCCCACATATATCGGGTCTCGCTTTTGGACTGCTTTCTGAATCGCTTCGTCTGGACTGCCGGCGCACGTTTCAGCCTAGACCAAATTCGACTGAAACAAGCGGCCGCACTGTTGCAGCCGCTACGCACTGCCAGAAAGGGCGATCGATGCCAGTAGGAACAGTTAAATTTTTCAACGATCAAAAGGGTTATGGTTTCATCCAGCCGGAAAGCGGCGGTAAGGACGTGTTCGTGCATGTGAGTGCCGTCGAGCGCTCCGGCCTGCGCGGCCTTGTCGAAGGCCAGAAGGTGAGCTTCGAGGTCGAGACGGACCGGCGTTCGGGCAAGCCGTCGGCGGTCAATCTGCAAGCCGCCTGATCGTAGAGATTTGAATCTGCAAAGCCGCCGTTCTTCGGAACGGCGGCTTTTTATTTGGCAAAGCATCGGACCGAAAAGTGCGAAGCGGTTTTCGGGCAAATCCGATGCGATGGAGAGG